>CAZKGY010000057.1:0-8273 GCA_964552305.1 uncultured Comamonadaceae bacterium | reverse complement strand
GGAAGGGGTGGATGGGGCGCAATCAATCGATGGAACTTGGCATCCGTTTTGGAGAGGTGTGCACGAAACTCTTGATCTTGGCGTTCAATCATGGCGTGAAGTTGAACATCTTTGCAACATGGACCTGACCTCTGCGGCAAAATTGTGGTGTGGATTCGTGCTTTTGGGCTTGGTCGTTTCGATAGGATGCCGTCGACAGGACTTCGACACCGATCCGGCGAATCAATTGCGGTTTTCAGCAGACACCCTTCATTTTGACACCGTGTTCACCACCGTTGGAAGCATCACCTTGCCTCTCACGGTGTACAACGACCACGATGGGAGCATCTTGATTGACCGCATACACCTGGAAGAGGGGAACTTGTCCGAATTCAGGGTCAACGTCAATGGTCAGCCGATGGAAAACCTTCAATTCGGCACGCGTGACTTGGTGATTGCTGGGAGGGACAGCATGTATGTCTTCGTGGAGGTCACGGTGGACCCCAACGACAACGCAGGTGAACTCCCATTTTTGATCGCCGAGAACCTGTTGTTCGATGTCAAAGGGGTGGAGGATACCGTCAAATTGCTTGCACGGGGCCAAAACGCCATTTTTCATGGGACACCAGGAGCATACACTTTCATCCCTGATGGAGAGGTTTGGGATGCGACGCTGCCCCACGTGATGTACGGACGGCTCATTGTGGACGAACAAAGCACACTCGTCATCTTGCCTGGCACGAAAATTTTTGGACATCCTGGCTCTGGCATTTGGGTCAACGGAGGAACATTGCTGGCAGAGGGAGAGCTGGATTTGCCGATTGTCTTCGAAGGAGACCGGCTGGACGACTACTACGACGACCGTCCGGGACAATGGGGTTTGTCGTTCGAATTCACGGACAGCTTGGAAGGCAACCTCGTCAACTACAATGCCTTCCGTGGGGGCATTTGGTTGGACCGTGCACGGGAGTGCCGCATGGATCATGTGATGCTGAAAGAATCCACGGTGGGCGTTTGGGTGGACAGCGTAGCGACAGGCGCCGAGTATGCCTTGCGCATCACCAATTCGCAAATTTCGTTTGCCGAGTCCATTGGCTTGTTGTCTCAATCCGGTTGGATCCGTGGATTCAACAACCTCTTCAGCGATTGCGGACAAGCATGCGGGTACTTTGCCTTCGGGGGCGACATTCAAATGCACCTCTCCACGTTTGCCAACTACAGCACGCTCTCGAACGGGGTCCGACAATTCCCGACGCTGTACCTGAACGATTGGTACGAAGACGTGTTCGGCAACGTGCAGGTCAGGCCGTTCAGTGAGGCAAGTGAACTCCGCAATTGCATCGCTTGGGGAAACAACGTGGGGTTGAACGAATTCAGCGAGGTTGTCCTCGATTTGTACACGCCGTCGTTCTACACCTCACCACTGCTCACAGCCTCCGCCATCCACGAAAACCAAGAGGGATTCCCATCGTTCCTGGTTGACGGCGCAACAACCACAGATTTGGCCCCTCCATTTTCGGCCCCAGAAAGCGGAGACTTTCGGTTGACCGGCAACGCCACCATATGGAAGGGGGTGTCCTCTTCGCCGCCATTTGACACGTTCGAAGTTTCTTCAGACCTGGATGGTGCAAGCCGCAACCCATTCGAGCCCACCAAGGGCTGCTACGAACGTCAGTGACCACGAAAGCAACTTTTTTCAGGCGTTCACGTAGGAAGCACAAGCATTCGCATCGACCATGACGACCAGCATCCTCGAAGCACTCGTGCAATTGTTCGCCTTGTTTGCCGCAGGGCGTACCCCTGAGGGTGTGGCCCTCGGGCGCAGCCATGCTGCGCGCTACATGCGAAACCAACTGCCGAAGAAGTGGGTGGATGAAAGCCTGCTGCGCTTCGATGAATTGGTCGAGCAATTCCAGCGACTTCCTGCTACAGGAAAGGAGATGCAAGCCAAGAGGTTGTCCAAACTCAGCGTGAAGCTCCTGAGGACCTGCAACCAAATCAACAAGGGCCTTGAACGCCACGAGAAGCACGTCGTGGTGGTCCGCTTGCTGGAATACTTGAAAGAGGTCCCTGACGTCGAGACCGGCCGTTTGTTCTTGAACACGGTGGCAGACAGCTTCGGCATGGAGTCTGAAGCGCTGGAAGCGCTGCAAAGGTTGGTTTCCCAATCGACAGGCGACATCGCGACCCACGACGACGCATTGTTTGTCTTGGAGGGCGCGCCAATGGCCCATCGATTTGGTGGCCGCATGGTGGGCTTTCACCTGGTAGAGGAAAACCTGTTCCTTTTGAAGTCTGCGGACGAAGGGAACACACGCGTCAACCACCAAGAACTTGCGCCTGGCATCGTGGCCTTGCTTGCTCCTGGAGGGGCATTCCGCGACAGCCATGGTTCCTCGTTGTTTCACAGCGAACTCGTCAGGCTCCTCAAAACTTCCGAAGACAAGCATCCTTTGACCCTGCGTGTCGAGGACGTCAGCCATTATTTCAGCTTCCCCAAAAGGCAAGCCCTGCATCAATTCAACCTTGAGGCAAAAGGGGGGCAGCTGGTGGGAATCATGGGAGGGAGCGGGTCGGGCAAATCCACCATGCTTGGCGTGCTGAATGGCTCGGTGAAGCCCACGTTTGGACGGGTCACGATCAACGGCATTGACGTGCATGATCCTGTCGCGAAGACCGCAGGCCTCATTGGCCACGTGCCCCAAGACGACGTTCTCCTCGCTGAGTTGACCGTTCGAGAGAACTTGGCATTCAACGCAAAATTGAGCTTGGGCAACCACACGGAAGAGGAACAACGCGCACGGGTGGACGAGGTGCTAAAACAGCTTGGCTTGTGGGAGATTCAACATCACAAAGTAGGCTCGGTCCTCGAAAAGGTCATTTCAGGGGGACAGCGCAAGCGGTTGAACATCGGCTTGGAATTGCTTCGACGTCCCACGGTGTTGTTTCTGGATGAGCCAACAAGTGGTTTGTCAAGCAGGGACAGTGAGCAAATCATGGACATCCTGAAGGAACTGACCTACGCTGGTCAACTCGTGTTCGCCGTGCTTCACCAACCATCTTCCGACCTGTTCAAGATGCTGGACCGGCTGTTCATGCTCGACGCGGGTGGTCATCCCATTTATTGGGGGAATCCACTGGATGCAGTGAGGCATTTCAACGCAATCGCAAGCAGGATTTCGGCCGATCAAATTGAATGCAGTGCTTGCGGCAACGTCAATCCGGAGCAACTTTTTGATGTGGTTGAGGCCAAGACAGTGGATGAATACGGCCGCAAAACGCTGATTCGCAAAACCTCGCCCAAAGAGTGGAACGACTTCTACACCATCATGATTGGGAATGCGCTTCCACCCGCATCCATTCAAGAACCTGCACCACCCTCGCATGCGGAGGTCCCGGGAAGCTTGAAGCAGTGGCGGACGTTCCTTGAGCGTGATGTGTTGGCCAAGGTTCGCAACAAGCAGTACTTGCTGGTGAATGCCTTGGAAGCGCCAGCGCTTGCCTTGTTGTTGGCCGGTTTCATGCGTTTCACCCAGCCCGGGATGGAGTACACCTTCCGGGCAAGCGAGAACATTCCACCGTTCTTGTTCATCTCCGTCATCGTCGCTCTCTTTCTGGGATTGAGTGTCAGCGCCGAAGAAATCCTTCGCGACCGTTTGATGCTCAAGCGAGAGCGCTTCTTGCGGTTGAATTGGCACGATTACGTGCACGCCAAAATTGCAGTTGTGGCCACCGTGTCGGTGGTGCATGCCTTGGGATTTGTGACGGTGTCTCACGCGGTGCTTGGCATCCAAGGCATGGCTTGGATGCATGGCGTCGTGTTTTTTGCCGTGGCCGTGTTTGGCAACCTGCTCGGGTTGGTCATCAGCGCCACCTTCCGAAGCGCGAAGGTCATTTACATCGTGATTCCCTTGCTCGTCATTCCGCAGATCATCTTCGGTGGTGCCATTGTTCGCTTCGAACGATTCAATGCAACCTTCAGCGAGCCCGATGCCGTGCCGTGGTTTGGCAACCTGATGGCGTCAAGGTGGGGCTTCGAAGCGCTGGCAGTGGAAATGGCGCGCAACAACGGTTACGATGCCTCCTTCATTGCGCTGGAAGATCGACTCGTCCGTGCCTCATGGCGCAGGGACTATTGGCTAGCCGCCATGAAACGGGCCCCAGAAGCCGTGGTTCAGGCCGAGCTGCGAAGCAGTGCCCAAGAATTGTCGATGTGGGAAGGGAAGGAGTACCAGTGGCCCTTTGATTCCAAAGAATCGGCGGACTGGCGCATGATCAAGGAGGTCTACAACGCCCACTACGGTCAGGCATTCACCCTTCGCAACGAAGCAAGGGCCTCAACCACTGGCCTCAAGGAACGCAAAAATGCAAGCCACAACGAGGAGCTTTGGCAATGGGTGAGCCAGGACGATCGATCGGAACGCGCCTTGATTTTGGACGACCGAATTGTCCAAAAGTCACATCCCATCCACCGATACGACCCGCGTGAAGGTGGACTGGACGCAACCATGTACACACCTTTCAAGGCTTTGGGCCAAGCCGTCCTCTCGACCTGGTCGTACAACCTGTTGGCGTTGGCCGCCATGGGCATGCTCGCTTGGTTGATTTTGCTCGTTCACCCGAGCCTTGCCAAACTTCAATTTGCCTCGTGGATCAGTCGTAAGACTCCACTTCCACAAGCTTGAATGGCAACTGGATGATGGCGGCGTAGTCTTCGCCAGCCTCTTGCATGTCTTCGTCTTCTTCCTCGTAGTACCAGTATACCTGAGCATCTCCGTTGCACGCCTCGACACGCTTCAACAAATCCATCAAGCATTTGGAACTGCTCGTGTTGAAGTACTCCAACTTGATGTGCACTTCCAGTTGGCTTGGTCCTGAAGCACAAAACGACTCCGTCCAAGCGATGAGTGGATCATAGAATTGAATGGAATTCTCAGGAATGCTTCGTCCTGCGAGGGTAAGCTTGTTTTCCAATGCCACGAATTCAACCTGCGGCGTCTTCGCGGTGCGCTCAATGATCAAGTCATTCATCATGGTCTGGAGATTGGCAAGGATGGATGGTTGCGAGGAGCTCAAAGCGTTCCTCCGACTTCCCGCAAGGTATAAATTCTGATTGAACGTGGTCCAAGGTGCACAGTCTCATGTCAATCAACCCGAGCCCCGCACCGCCTTTGGCTGTCCTTTTCCCTTCTTCCAGGGATTGACGTTTCACTGCACGCAATTCCTCGAAAGACACTGCCCAAGCTTCATCCCAAGCTCGGGTCAAGGCGGCCTTCATTTCGGGGTTCACCTGGTTTGAACACGCCAGCTGAACAACCCGATTCATTGGGTCGTACGCCAGGGATACACGGCCAGTTCCTGCGTGTTTCGCAAGGTTTTGAAAGGCCTCGATTGCACAACGCATGACCCGTTTGCGCTGGACGACCTGCAACTGCCACCCGTCCACGCAAGCTTCTGTCCAAGCAAGCAACAAATCGGCCTGCTTGTTGGAAAAAGAACCCTGGTACACCAGCTTCGTTGCAAAGGCACTCGACATTGATTCAAAGAACGTCGATTCTGCCCGACTTTTGTGGTGCTGAACAAGCCAAAAATGCAAGACGTGCTGTGGAAAAGAACACCGGAATGGTTCAAGCCTTGGTTCAACACCGAGGCCTACCACCTGTTGTATGGTCACCGCAGCGAACAGGAAGCTCACGCTTTCGTTGACAACCTCGCCGAGGCCAAACTGCTCGGTTCTCCCGGAGCATTGCTCGATGCAGGATGTGGCTCGGGAAGGCACGCAAGGGCTTTTGCCAAACATGGCTGGAACGTGACCGGCATGGATCTCAGCCCCAACAGCATCGCTGCGGCGAAGGCAGAATCGTCTGCCACCGATGAAATCACGTACGTCGTGGGCGATGTCCGCAAGCTTCACCAACAGGTCGAGTGGGAGGGACGCTTTGACGCCGTCACGAGCCTGTTCACGTCCATCGGCTATTTCGAATCGGACGCAGAACACCTCAATGTCTTTCGTGGATTCGAGAGTGTATTGAAACCCGGTGGCCACGTGATCATTGATTTTCTCAACGCCCCTGCTGTCCTCGAGCATTTGGTGGAACATGAAACCATCGAAAAAGAAGGCGTCACCTTCACCATCCACCGGCGACACCATGAGGGATGGATTGAAAAGTCCATCCAATTCGAATGGCGAGGAGAAGCGTCCCACCACGTCGAACGCGTCCGTGCCTTGGACCAATCGCATTTCAGGCAGTGCTTTGACCAAGCAGGACTTGAATTGGTGCACGTTTGCGGTGATGCATTCCTCCAGCCATGGACGCAGCAATCGCCTCGACTCATCGTTTTGGGAAAAAAACCAACCCCGTCCGCGTCATGATGTGGCCAACAATCGTCCTGCTGGCCACCACCTTGCTCGGTGGTTTGGCTTTCGTAGCTCTCGGCAAACGAGGGATGGACAACCTTCCATTGGTTCTTTCATTTGGAGGCTCATTCATCATCGGCATGTGTTTCCTCCATCTCGTCCCTGAGGCTTTTGCATCCACCGAGCACGCAGGGCTCTTCGTGATTGGAGGGTTTTTGATGCAAGGGGTTTTGGAATGGATGAGCCAGGGAATCGAGCACGGACACCACCACAGCCATCACCACTCTGACGAATGTCTTGGCCCATTTCGCTGGGGCAAATTGCCTTGGCTCGCACTCATTAGCCTCGGCTTGCATTCCGCGCTGGAGAGCATGCCTGTGGTGGAATGCCACGGCCACCACGACCACCATCATGGCATGTTCGAGTTGCAGCATCTCGACTTGGCGCTTTTGACAGGTTTGGTCTTGCACAAATTCCCTGTGTCCATGGTGCTGATGGCCATGATGATTGACGAACACGTGCCTCGACGCATCGCGTGGATGCTGCTTGTCTGTTTTGGATTGACGCCGCTTGTTGGGATGGGATTGAATGAGCTGCTGGTCCACAACTTGTCACCTGACCAAGTCGAGGTTCTCGTGCCGGGATTGCAAGGCCTCGTGGTAGGCATCCTTCTTCACATCGGGACCACCGTGCTTTTTGAAGCAGGAGAGGGGCACGCGTTTCATCGCGGAAAATTCGTCGCGACCTGCCTTGGTCTGGCCATCAGCGTGATGGCCTTTGCCTGAGCGAGGAGCACAAAGCCTGCAATAGAGGCCTCCTGGTTTTGTCGCTGAAAATGGTATTTGTGTCGACGAATGCAACCTTTTTGCACCCCAGTCGTAGGAACCCTCGACATGAGACACTACCGCATTCACATCAGCACCTCCAAGGTCGAGACCATCGAGCTAGCCCAGTCGGCGTATTGCTTCAGCTTGATGTCTTACGGGTTGAATTGACTCAACCAAACAGATCGGCTGCCAGCGATTGGGCTTGATCGAACGCTCGCTCGCTGGCCAACGAAAAATGCCCTTCTTGTTGAGCCCATTCCACCAACTTTTCTGTTGGGGCATTGCCCACAAGGTCGTCTTGAGCCATCGGACAGCCACCTACGCCACGAATGGCACCATCCAATCGAAAGCAGCCCGCATTGAAGGCTGCTTTTGCCTTTTCAATGCCTTCCATCGGGTGAATGTGCAGGTGCGCACCGAGCCCCTCACTGCCATGCTCAGAGACCCACGCCTGAACGACTTCAGACACCAAAACAGGGTCAGCTGACCCAATGGTGTCGGCCAAAGAAATCACGGAAGGCTCAAAAGTCTCTTTCAATCGCCGCCCCATGGCCAATGGGAGATCCTTGTCCCAGGCGTCCCCATAGGGGTTGCCGAATCCCATGCTCAGGTACACGACAAGGCGCTTGTCTGCCGCAGCGCAAATGTCTGCGATGGTGTCCAAACGATTCCAAGCCTCATCCAAGCTTGCCCGTGTGTTCCTCTCTTGAAAGGTAGGAGAGAGGGACAACGGAAACCCCACACTGCCCACCGATTCGTAGGCAACTGCGTCGCGGGCGCCTCTCGCATTGGCCACAATCACCAAGGCCTCGGAGCTGGTTTGTTCCCACAATCCTTCTGCTTCCAATTGTGCGAGAACTTTGCCGGTGTCAGCCATGGCCGGAACGGCTTTCGGGGAAACAAAGCTCCCAATGTCGATGGTTTGGAATCCGCAACGCAACAACACCCTGCAGTAGGCGAGCTTGTCTTCGGTTGAAATGGGATGGGGCCACCCTTGGATGGCGTCACGGGGGCATTCAACCAAATGAAGTCGCTGATTCATGGCTGAAAAGTAGGGGAGAAGGGGGCAATTGAAACCTTCTTGGACCTGCACACGTAGAGAAGGACAC
>CAZKGY010000056.1:0-8312 GCA_964552305.1 uncultured Comamonadaceae bacterium | reverse complement strand
TCATGTGGAACAACCTTTGATTGCCGAATGGGCCGACGAATTGAAGGTGTCTGCTGGTGCAAGCTTTGTCCGAACCACCCGTGCACACGAGGAAAATCAATTTGGGTTTGAGGCCAGCGACCAAAACCTCTTGAACGAATTCAACGGCGACTTGGACGCGTACTTCGCTCCTGAGAACTTCGTGGTGAACACTGCGAATGGCTCGGACTACTTGCACACGTTGCTGCTGACCGACCTTGTCAACACCGACGACGCCTCCATGAATGTTCTCGGAGGCTATGGCATGGTAGACATTCGCAAAAACCAACGGCTGTCTGGCAACGTGGGCATGCGTGTTGAAGCCGCGGACATGGACATCCGCAGCCGCAAAATTGACTTGGTGGACGACCTGACGGAAGACCAAATCGAACGACTCCAAGGTGGTCTGAATGAATTGGATTTCATGCCAAGCTTGAACCTGACTTACGCCTTGGGTGAGTTGGACGCCATCAAGTTGACCAACTTGCGGTTCGGGTACAGCCGCACCATTGCCCGCCCCGTGTTCCGCGAAAAAGCGCCCTTCCGCTCCTTCAACTTTGAATGGCTCGAAACGTTGAAAGGCAATCCCGACCTGGGCGAGACCACCATTGACAACGTGGACCTTCGCTTGGAACGCTTCCCCAACCTCGGAGAGGTCATTAGCGCCAGCGTGTTCTACAAGAGGTTCACGGACCCCATTGAACAAACATCCGTGCTCGCTGCGGTCAACACGGAATACACCTGGTCCAACGTGCCATACGCCAACGTGTGGGGCTTGGAGTTTGAAGGCCGCAAGCAGCTCGGCAACTTGTCTCCTGCGTTGGACAACTTCAGCTTGACGGGCAATGTCACTCTGATCAAGTCCGAGGCCCGCATTTGGGATGAAGAGTTGGAAGTCATCCGTGCCACGGACCCAGACCACGCAGATACTCGACCGTTGTTTGGCCAAAGCCCTTACATCGTCAACGCGATGCTCAACTACCAGGGAGACAGCGCCAAATTCAACGCTGCCGTGGCCTTCAACGTCCAAGGCGACAAGCTCTTCCTCGTGACTGAAGGCGGTGCTCCTGACATTTATCAGCGGCCCACCCCGGCCCTTGATTTCAACTTGTCTCAGCGCATTGGCGACAACTTCTCCATCCGTTTCAGGGCAAGAAACCTGCTCAATCCTTTGGATCGGAAGACATACACCTTCCAAAACGTGGACTACAATTGGCTGGCCAACACGAGGGGACGCACGTTCTCTTTGAGCTTGTCCTACTCCTTGTAACCAACAAGCACGCAACATTTCGAGCCCCTTCCAAATTGGAAGGGGCTTTTTTTTGACCTCGTGGTAACAAACTGGTAATCCCACTTTGACCCTGTGGCCATGCATACAGTCTCAATTTTGAGTCAAGAAATTCGCACAACCATTTACCATGATTCGATTCTTTCTCTTGGCTTCGATGTTCGGCATTGCATCCGTTTCAGTCGCCCAATGCGACTGCCCTCCAATCGCTGACCGCACACCTGTTACCATCACAGACAATGGTCAAGGCACAGGCACCACCAACTGGACCTGCGACAACACCTACATCCTCGATGGATACGTTTTCGTGAATGAAGGACAAGCATTGACCATTGCTCCAGGCACTGTCGTCAAGGGCGCGGCTGGCTCTGGCGTGGATGCTGCGGCCATGATTGTATCCAAAGGTGGACAAATCTTCGCCGACGGGACGGAGACCTGCCCCATCGTATTCACCTTCGAAGGCGATGCATTGGACGGTTCCACTTCTTACAACACACGTGGCCAATGGGGTGGCATCATCGTGCTTGGCGACGCCACCACCAACTTTGGAGGAGTCGCGCAGGTCGAAGGCATCCCCACGGACAACAACCAGGCCCAATACGGCGGAAACAACGACGAAGACAACTCCGGGAGCTTGAGCTACATCAGCATCCGTCATGGTGGCACGCAGCTTGGCGCGTCCAACGAAATCAACGGACTCACGCTTGCCGGCGTGGGGTCAGGAACCTCCATCCACCACGTGGAAGTCGTCTCCAACCTCGACGATGGCATTGAATTCTTCGGCGGCTCGGTCACGGTGGACCACGCTTTGGTTGCGTTTTGTGGCGACGACAGCTTCGATTGGGACCAAGGTTTCCATGGCGGAGGAACCCAATGGTTGGCCGTCCAAGACCAACCCAACGGCGAAGGCGACCGTGGCGGCGAACTTGATGGAGACGATTCTGACGACAGCAACGTCAGTGCCGACGAAATGCCTTTCGCCATTCCAACCGTGGAAGGTTGGACCGTGGTCGGCGTGGGTGGACAACAAGGATTGCTGTTCCGCAACGGTTCTGGTGGACACGTGAGCAATGGCTTGCTCTGCAACACGTCTGAAGGCATCGAAATCGAGGACAAAGCCGACGAAGTGGAAGACGCCTACCAGCGGTTCCTCGCAGGCGATCTGACCTTGAACAACATCGTGGTGACAGGGGATGTTGTGGCGCTGGATTACGACGGTGACGCGGCCGACGGAGCCTCGACTTTGGCCGAGTATGCTGCTGCCAATGGCGTGATCTCCGGTTCGGTCGAAGGGCTTGACGACATGTTCAACTTTGATCCCAGTGGCACGTTCGCCATTGACAACTTGGACCTCGAAGTGGGACAAGGCTCTGGGCACGCTTGGGCCATGACTTGGACGTTCTGCGGAGAACGTGGTTTGTTCGCCATGCCTACAGGTGTTGAAGGACCTCAACTCGAGGCCATGGAAGGTGTGACCCTCTTCCCCAACCCCAGCCAACACGGAGCGTTCCTCGACCTTCCAGGACAAGGCATGCATGCTGTGACCGTGTACGACCTTGAAGGGAGGATGATTTCAACGGTGCGCAACGTCACCGGTCGATTGGCCATGCCAAGCCTTGGCGCAGGCAACTACCTCGTGCACGTCCAAAATGACACTGAACGCACGACCATCAAATGGATGGTGAAGTAATTGCATCGCATTCCATGAAAAAGCCCGGCCAATGGCCGGGCTTTTCTTTTGAGATCCGGTGAAGGTCACTGCCCCACCTGAAGCACCTTGCGGATGCTGCCATCCACTGCGCGCTCCAATCGAACCGCAGGCATTCCAGGCAACGGTTGGTTCGAAGCCTTGCCGAGCACGTCCCAAGACCCTGCGAGCGAAGGACTCACGTTTGTGACCGTCCCTTCAACCACAGAAGAAGCCACGTCGGAACGCCAAACCAGCGTGCCCGGAGAAATGCCCACAGAAACGGTGGCCAGCAGCTCTCCTTGGTCGGTGCGGATTTCCACGTTGCCAAATGTCACGTAGTCCGTCACGCCTGCGCATGTCCAACCATACTGAGGATGAATTGCCAGGCTGTACGCCGCAGGCGCATCCTCATTCAACATCACTCCTTCCTCCCACTGCATGGTTGGTGTGTCGAGCAGGCGCAATCCGTTTTCTCCGCTGATTTGGACGGCCAGTTTGGTGTCCACCAACGCCGACGCATTGCAGCCGACAGAAACCCCATCGAGGGCAAGGGTCTCGACGGACGCAAGGTCAGCCAATGCCATGCGAGACACCGAGGTGCCGGTCCAGTCGCCGTTGTTCACCGTGAAAATCTCACCGTCCAAGGCATGAATGGCCACAGGGTTTTCTGCCCCCTCTCCCATGTCTACTTCGGTGTACGTTCCCTCTGCTGGATCCCAGCAACCGAGACGTCCCACCTCTTCCGTGTAGCTCCAGCCGTTGTTGACCGCGACGTACACCTTGCCCTCGACCAAGGCCACTTCTTGACTCGGAAACGTCGGCCCTTCGCCAGGCAACAACTCGCCATCCATGCTGAGGTCATCTCCATCCAGCCAGACGAGATAACTCGACAAATCCAAAGGCTGCCAGGCATCGTCCAGCCCACCGCGGGTGACCACCACGGTGCCGTCGTCCAAAAGGGTCGCTTCCTGGGCGCCTATCAACTCGGTTTCTGCCATGAACTGGCCTGACACCAAATCCACCTTGACCACGCGGTTTTCAAGCACCACAATTGCCTCATCGCCCCGAATTTCCAGATCGGTCGCATACCCCGCATCTTCGAAAGCCACGAGCTCTTCGTATTCAAACGTGGACATACTCACCATCCCCAAAGCGGGAGGCGTTTCACTCAAGACCCAGAGTTCCTCTTGGGCATTCGTTTGGGTGACGCCAAAGGCCATCGCCAAAGCAATCAAGGCTTGACAACCGGCATTGAATTTCTTGTTGTTCATGACACAAAGCTACTCATCCCCGCGCTGATTGATGCTTGATGGGACCAAAAAGGGCTGCCCGTTGGCAGCCCTTTCTTTTGTTCCATGCGTCATCGCTGACGCACACTCGAAAGTCATTCGTAGATCGTTCCCCAAGCAATGAGGAAGTCCAGCAAGTCAGACGTTTGGACTTGACCATCTCCATTGAAGTCTGGGCAAGCACTGTACGTGCAGCTGCTGTCATCCAACGTGGCGAGGTCGTTGTAGTTGTAGGCCTCGGCATCGGTGCAACCCAACCACACACAAGCCCCGGTATCCACCGTCGCGCTTGGGTCGTAGTTCGACGCAGTTGGGTACGTGCAACCCGTCGTGCTCACGTCCATTTCTGCGATGCCCATCGCCACCACAGAACATCCATCCTGCACCCAGTCGATGCCCCAGTTGGGTCCTGCTGCACCATAGGCCACAAGGAATTCCAACAGGTCTTCCAACTGCACTTGACCGTCGTCGTTGAAGTCGGCGTTCTTCGGCGCGTTGGTGCAATCACCACTGTTCGTGTTGGCGTAGTCGTTGTAGCTGGTGAAGTCCGCCAGGGTGCATCCAGAGAACACACAAGAGCCGTCGTCGTCCGTCGCCGACGCATCGTAGTTGATGGCGTTGGCATAAATGCAACCTTCGGTTTCGTCGGCATCGCAAATGCCGTCGCCATCGACATCGGAATCGCACGTGCTTGGGCAGTTGCCCTCCGAGTCAGGATACACGCATGAGCCGTCGAACAACGTCGCATCAGGATCGTAGTTGCATGCCCAAGCCACGATGCAGCCGGAGCAGGAATCGAATTCGCACGACCCATCGTCCACCTGAACAGTGTAGTCAAAGTTGCATGCCGTTTGATCCGTGCAACCACCGGTCATGTAGGTGCATGAACCGTTGTCGTCCGTCGCGTTCGGGTTGTAGTTCATGGCGCCCTCATCGGTGCAGCCATCCACTTCATCTGCGTCGCAGATCAAGTCCCCGTCAGCATCGCTGAGGCAATTGCCGCTGCAGTCCTGGCCTTGTGGCGCGAACGTGCAAGACCCATCAGGGTACAACGCTTCGTCGTCGTAGTTGCACGCAGTAGGCGTCACACATCCGAAGCATCCCGTGAAGTCGCACGAGCCGTCGTTCACGGTGGCTGAAGGATCGTAGTTGCAAGCAATCAGCAACGTGCAGCCGAAGACGTCGTACGTGCATTGACCGTTGTCCAAGGTCGCATCTGGGTTGAAGTTGGACGCGTTCTCATCCGTGCAACCCACACAAGAAGCGTACTCGCAAGTGCCATTGTCTGTGTTGGCATCCGCAGAGAAGTTGCAAGCGTTGGCGTTGGTGCAACCGAACACCAAGCAGCTGCTGTATTCGCATCCGCTGTTCACCTGGGCTCCAGGATCGAAGTTGCAGGCTTCTTCGTTCATGCATCCCACCTGGGCACAGAGTCCTCCGTTCTCGTCGAAGTAGATGCAAGGCTCATCGGCGCCGTAGTTGCAGGCCAATTCGTCCGTGCAACCATCTTCTCCTGGAGGCATGCCAAACAAGCAGCTGAAGTCACAAGAACCTGGCAGGTAGAAGTCCGCAAAAGGATCGTAGTTGCAAGCAAACGGCAGCGTACATCCACCCACCTCAATGATGCAGGATCCATTGTCGTCCGTGGCAAATGGTGAGTAGTTCGTCGCCGCTGGATCCGTACATCCAGGAATCTCTTGTTCGTCACAGATGCCATCGCCGTCTGCGTCGTTGATGCAAACCCCGTCGCAATCCAGGAACTGGTTGGCTGGGTACGTACAGTCCGCAGGGGCGCTCAACGTCGCGCTTGGATCGTACGTGCAAGACGCTGGATCGGTGCATCCAGAGCAGCTGTTCAAATCACAGAGTGCGATGTCGAGGTAGTCCGCCGTGGGGTCGAAGTTGCATGCGAATGGCAACAAACATCCTGCGACCAAACAGCTTCCGTCGTCGTCGGTGGCGTTGGGGTTGTACGCTGGGTTCGATGGGTCCGTGCAACCCGCAATCTCGAACTCGTCGCAAATGCCATCGCCGTCCGCGTCGTTGATGCAGACCCCGTTGCAGTCGTAGCCGTAATCAGGGAATTCACAGCTGCCATCGTTCAAGGTGGCCTCGTCGTCGTAGTTGCACGCGTCAGCGGAGGTACATCCAGCGCATGACGTGAATTCACAGCTTCCAGCAATTTGGAATTCTGCCGTAGGATCGTAGTTGCAAGCAAACGCAATGGTACAACCACCGGTCAAACATGAACCGTCGTCGATGTTCGCTTCAGGGTTGTAACCTGGGTTCTCCGGATCGGTACAGCCCGCCACTTCGAGTTCGTCACAAATTCCGTTTTCGTTGACGTCGTTGATGCAGTTTCCATCGCAGTCATACGCGTACAATGCGAAGAAACATGAGTCGTCGTCTTCGTTGGCAAACTCGTCGTAGTTGCAAGCCGCGGGATCGGTACAACCCAAGACTTGAAGCACCAGGGTCGTCACTTCCGTGTACGTGGCAGCGTTGCCACATGCATCCATGGCAGTGTACACACGCTCCACCGTGAACTCGTTGGGAGAATCAACCAAAATCGTCTCTTCCACACTCCATGTGGCTTCCGTGTCGCAGTTGTCCAACACCACCACGAATGGCTCGGCCAGCGTGTCGCCTTCTGCCGCAAACACCGTTGAGGTGGCTTCAGGCGTGAAGGTGAATGTCGGCGCCGTGGTGTCCACCACGTGGATGGTTTGGACTGCCGAGGTGCTGTTGCCACAGTCGTCGGTGGCGGTGTAGGTACGCAACACGGTCATTTCCTGTGGGCAATCGCCCGCAACAATTTCCTCAGTCACTTCTACCGACACGGCACCACATGCATCGTCTGCAGACGAAGAGGGCTCAGGCAACGCCTGATCGCACTCAATCGTTGCATCTTCTGCAATCTCCAAGGTTGGAGGCGTCGTATCCTCCTGGGTGATGGTTTGAACCGCAACGGTGCTGTTGCCACAAGCGTCGGTGGCTGTGAAGGTGCGTGTGATGACGTAGGCACCTCCGCAGGCACCTTGGTCAAATGCCTCTTCCACCGTAACCGTCACATCGCCACAGTTGTCCACCGCCGTGGCCATCGCTCCATCAAGGCTGATGTTGCACTCAATCAACTCGTCCTCAGGGACAAAGGTGAACTCAGGAGCGGTCGTGTCTGACACCTCAATCGTTTGGGTGGCCGTCGTGCTGTTTCCACATCCATCTGTCGCAGTGAACGTGCGCACCAATGTGTACGTGTTGGCGCAATCGCCATCAATCGTCTCAGTGTCGACGGTGACCGTGACCTCACCGCAATCGTCGGTGGCCGTAGCCATTTCCATCGCGAGTTCGTCAGAACACTCTGCGTTGTAGTCTTCAGGCACGCTCGTGAATTCCGGAGCTGTGGTGTCCGTCACTGTGATGGTTTGAACGCCCACGGTTTCGTTGAAGCAGGCATCCACCGCTGTGAACGTCCGTGTCAGCACGTATCCATTGTCGCACGTGTAGTCGTAAGACTCTTCCACGGTGACAATTGCCAATCCGCAAGCGTCGCTCGCCAACGCATCCAGCAGCACCAACTCGTCGCCACAGTCCGCCTCGTAGCTCGGAGGCAAGAAGAGCTCAGGGCCGGTGGTGTCTTCCACCGTGATTGTTTGGCTTGCCGTCGAAACGTTGCCGCACGCGTCGGTCGCCGTGAACGTGCGGACCAGGACGTAGCCGTTGACGCAAGAACCTGGCAAGGTCTCTTCCGTCATTCCGATGGTTACGTCGCTGCAATTGTCGGTTGCTGTGGCGCCGTCAAGAATGAGGTCATCCGTGCACTCTGCGGTGTAGTCGGCAGGAACCGTCAACTCAGGAGCAGTCGTATCCTCAACCATGATCGTCTGAGTCGCAGACGTGCTGTTGCCAGCGTCGTCCGTCGCCGTGAACGTACGGACAACCGTGTAGTTGCCTGAGCAATCGCCGGCAATCGTCTCGCTAGACACCTCGATTGTCACTTCGCCGCAGTTGTCCGTGGCAGAAGCGT
>CAZKGY010000055.1:0-8318 GCA_964552305.1 uncultured Comamonadaceae bacterium | reverse complement strand
CTGATCAAGCCAGCACGTCGGCCACCGCGTCGGCCGCTTCCTTCAACAAGATGGCGCTGCGAACCTCTAGCCCGCTCTCGTCGATGATCGTCTTGGCTTCTTCCGCGTTGGTGCCTTGCAGGCGAACGATGATGGGAACGTTGATGTCGCTCATGTTCTTGCAGGCATCCACCACGCCTTGCGCCACGCGGTCGCAACGAACGATGCCACCGAAAATGTTGACCAAAATAGCCTTCACGGCGGGGTCCTTCAAAATGATTCGGAAGGCCTTCTCCACCCGGGCGGCGTCGGCCGTTCCTCCCACATCGAGGAAGTTCGCCGGTTCTCCGCCACTCAGCTTGATGATGTCCATGGTCGCCATGGCCAGGCCTGCGCCGTTCACCATGCAGCCCACGTTGCCGTCGAGCTTGACGTAGTTCAACCCGGCTTCGTCGGCCTCCACTTCGGTGGCGTCCTCTTCCGTTTTGTCGCGCATCGCGGCGTAGTCGGGGTGGCGGTACAACGCGTTGCCATCCAAGCTCACCTTGGAATCCACTGCGATGATCTTGTCGTCCGAGGTCTTCAACACGGGGTTGATTTCAAACATGGCGGCATCGCAACCGAGGTAGGCCGCGTACAGCGCTTGGGTGAACTTCACCATTTGCTTGAATCCTTGGCCACTCAGGCCCAGGTTGAACGCGATGCGGCGAGACTGGAAGCCTTGCAAACCCACGGCGGGATCCACCTCTTCCTTGAAGATCAAATGGGGGGTCTTTTCAGCCACCGCCTCAATGTCCATTCCTCCTTCGGGAGAGTACATGATGATGTTCTTGCCCGTGGCACGGTCCAAGAGCACGCTCATGTAGTACTCCTCCGGCTCGTTGTCGCCGGGGTAGTACACGTCTTCGGCGATGAGCACCTTGTTGACCTGTTTGCCCGTCTTCGACGTTTGGGCCGTCACCAAGTGTCCGCCCAAAATGCCTGCGGCCTTGTCCTTGACTTCCTCGAGGCCTTTGGCCAAAACCACCCCGTGAGAACCCGTCTCGGTCACCACGCCTTTTCCTCGACCACCCGCGTGGATTTGTGCTTTGACCACGAACCAACCGGTGTCCGTTTCTTCGGCCAACGCCACCGCGGCTTCGTGGGCCGCTTCTGGGGAGTCTGCCACTTTGCCTCGCTGAATCGCGACGCCAAACGATTGAAGAATGCTTTTTCCTTGGTATTCGTGGATGTTCATGGCCTGTTGGTTGCGTGAATCGCCGGCAAAGGTAGTAGCTTTCAGCCGTGATTCAAGCCCAAAACATCGTCAAACGCTATGGCGAACTGGAAGTCCTTCGTGGCGTCGACTTCCACGTCGAAGCGGGCGAAGTGGTATCCATTGTAGGTGCCTCTGGCGCGGGCAAAACCACCTTGCTTCAAATCCTGGGGACGTTGGACCTCCCCGACGCGGGCAGCCTGACCATTGACGGACATCCCACCACGGGCCTCTCCCGCAAACAGCTCAGCGAATTCCGCAACCGCAACCTGGGATTCGTGTTCCAATTCCACCGTTTGCTCCCCGAGTTCAATGCCTTGGAAAATGTCTTGATGCCTGCCTGGATCGGCGGCCATTCGACGTCGCAAGCAAGGCCGCGCGCCGAACAGTTGCTGCAGGATTTGGGCCTAAGCCACCGCCTGGATCACAACCCGGCGGAACTGTCTGGAGGCGAGCAACAGCGCGTGGCGGTTGCACGGGCACTCATGAATTCCCCCAAGGTGTTGTTTGCCGACGAACCTTCGGGCAATTTGGACTCGGAGAACGCCGCCATGCTGCACGACCTCTTCTTTGAGCTCCGCGAGAAGACAGGCCAAACCATCGTGATGGTCACCCACAACGAGGACCTGGCCAACCGGGCCGACCGAAGCCTTCGGATGGCCGACGGGCGCTTCGTTTGACCCCCCAACCCACGACACTGCGACGTCCAACCCTGCCAAAACATGCTATGCGCGCACAGAAAGTTGTTTATTTGTTATGCATGCACAGGATTAAGTGTGTACATTGGACGCGATGCAAGCACGAGAAACCATCGATTTCCAACTGCGCTGGGGATGGACCAAGTTGGCCAGGCTGTACACGGCCCTTGCCGAACGGCACGGCATTTCCATGAGTGTGGGGTACGCCCTGCTCAGCATTGAGCGCGAGGGAACCCCGAGCACCAAGTTGGGACCAAGGATGGGCATGGAAAGCACCAGCTTGTCCAGAACCCTGAAAAGCATGGAGTCCCGAGGACTCATCGAGCGCCGGCCCGACCCCACAGACGGTCGTTCGGTTCGTGTTTTCCTGACCCCATCCGGCATCGAGGCAAGGAAGCAGACCCGCAACCTGGTCGTTCAATTGAACGAGCGCCTCCACGAGTTGCTCGGCGACGAAGCCGTGAATCAACTGCTTGCAGGACTTTCCCAATTGAATGAATTGTTGGAACAACCCGAGCGGTTGATTCCGCCCGACTGGTCTCCAACGACCGACGAACCCAAACACGTCCTTTCATGACGACATCCATTCCCTTTCATCGAATCAAACGGGTGGCCGTGCTCGGCTCAGGCGTGATGGGGTCCGCCATCGCATGCCACCTTGCCCAATGTGGCGCGGAGGTCATGTTGCTGGACCTTCCCGCCGACGAAGGGCCCCGCGACGCCGTGGCGGCTGGCCATTTGGCGAAGGCCTTGAAATCCAAGCCCTCCCCCATCTACAGCAAGCGGTTTGCCTCCCGCATCGAAACCGGCAACTTCGACGACGATCTCCCTCGCATTGCCGAGTGCGATTGGATCCTTGAAGTCATCGTCGAGCGCCTCGACATCAAACAGCAATTGTTTGAGCGGGTCGAGCAGCACCGCAAACCTGGCACCTTCATCACCTCGAACACGAGTGGCATCCCCATTGGCATGCTCGCCGAAGGCCGCAGCGAAGATTTCCGGAAACACTTCTGCGGCACCCACTTCTTCAACCCGCCTCGCTACCTCCAATTGCTGGAGATCATCCCCGGGCCGGATACCCTTCCTGAGGTGCTGGACTTCTTCACCGCCTATGGCGAGAGGATCCTCGGAAAGCAAAGCGTGCTTTGCAAGGACACGCCGGCCTTCATCGCAAACCGGGTGGGTGTCTTTGCCATCCAAGCCCTCTTCCACACCGTGGAAGACATGGGACTGAGCGTCGAAGCCGTGGACAAGCTGACGGGACCTGCCATGGGCCGTCCCAAAAGCGCCACGTTCCGGACCTGCGACGTGGTTGGCCTCGACACCCTTGTGCACGTGGCCAAGGGCGTGGCCGACAACTGCCCCAACGACGAACGTGCCGAGGTGTTTGCCATTCCATCCTACGTGAAGCACCTCGTCGATCAAGGATGGCTGGGGAGCAAGTCGGGCCAAGGCTTCTACAAGAAGGTGGTGACCGACGGCAAGAAGGAAATCCATGCCTTGGACCTCAAATCGCTTGAATACAAGCCCAAACAAAAGGTCCAGTTCGCCACCCTCGCCGCCGCCAAAAACGTCGACGACCTGCGCGAACGCACCAAGCTCTTGTTCAACGGCCAAGACCAGGCCGGTGAATTCTACCGCCGCATTTTCGCGGACGTCTTTGCCTACGTGAGCCACCGAGTCCCGGAGATCAGCGACGAACCCTACCGCATCGACGACGCGTTGCGCGCCGGATTTGGGTGGGAGCTCGGCGCCTTTGAAAGCTGGGACGCGATTGGACTGCAGGCCGGACTCGACGCGTGTGCCGCACGTGGACTCGAAGTGGCCCAATGGGTGCACGACCTCGTCGCCTCGGGCGCCACAAGTTTCTACGACGTGGCCGACGGGAAGCGCACCTCGTGGGACGTGGCCTCCAAGAGCCACACAGTTGTCCCCGGTCAAGACGGAAGGATTGCCCTGTCGTTGTTGGGCGAGGACAAGACGGTTTGGGCCAACAGCGGCACCACCATTCAAGACCTCGGCGACGGCATCCTCAACATCGCCTTCCACACGAAGATGAACACCATCGGCGCGGAAGTGATCGAAGGCCTCAACAAGGTCATTGACCTCGCCGAAAGCGATCCCCGCTGGCGCGGCGTGGTCATCAGCAACGATGGCGCCAACTTTTCCGCGGGTGCCAACGTGGGCATGATTTTCATGCTCGCCGTGGAACAAGAGTGGGACGAACTCGACTACGCCATTCGCTTGTTCCAAAACACCACCATGCGTCTGAGGTACAGCGGCATCCCTGTGGTGGCTGCCCCGCACCAACTGACGTTGGGTGGTGGCTGCGAAGTGTGCCTCCACGTCGACAAGGTCGTGGCGCATGCAGAGTCTTACATCGGTCTGGTGGAGTTTGGCGTTGGCGTCATCCCGGGCGGAGGTGGAACCAAAGAATTTGTGCTCCGCTTGCACGATGGCCTCATCGAAGGAGACGTGCGCATCAACGCGATGCGCGAACGCTTCCTGACCATTGGACAGGCCAAGGTGGCGACGTCGGCGTACGAAGCGTTTGAACTCGGCTACCTGCGCGAAGGCGTGGACGAGGTCGTGGTGAATCGCCGAGACCAATTGGCGCGTGCCAAGGCTGCTGCGTTGGCCATGGCCGACCAAGGCTACACCCAACCGGTCAAGCGCAAGGACATCAAAGTGATGGGTCAAGAAGGCATGGGCATCGTGTATGCCGGTGCGAGCTCCATGGCCTCGGGCAACTACATCTCGGAGCACGATCAATTGATCAGCGAAAAACTCGGATACGTCATGTGCGGAGGAGACCTCAGCGCACGGACCGACGTCAGCGAACAATACCTCCTCGACCTCGAACGTCGGGCTTTCCTCGAACTCTGCACCAAGCGCAAGACCCTTGAGCGCATGCAGAGCTTGATTCAAAAGGGCAAAATCCTTCGGAACTGATGGACGCATACATCGTTGGCGGATACCGATCCGCCGTCGCCAAAGCCCCGAGAGGTGGATTCCGCTTTTTGCGGGCCGACGACTTGGGCGAGCAAGTGATCCGTCGTTTGATGTCGGATTTCCCCCAACTCGACAAAGAACGCATCGACGACGTCATCGTCGGCAACGCCACCCCGGAAGCCGAGCAGGGACTCAACCTCGGACGCATGGTGTCGCTCATGGGGCTCGACACGGAGAAAGTGCCCGGCATGACGGTCAACCGCTACTGCGCCAGCGGCCTTGAAACGATCGCCATTGCCTCGGCCAAAATTCACGCGGGCATCGCCGACTGCATCATTGCCGGAGGCATCGAAACCATGACCCCCATTCCTTTTGGAGGGTGGCGCATCGTGCCGAACGCACGCGTGGCCAAAAACAACCCCGAATGGTACTGGGGCATGGGGTTGACCGCGGAAGCCGTTGCCAAGGAATTCAACATTTCGCGTGAGGACCAAGACGCCTTCGCCGTGGAAAGCCATGCCCGAGCGGCTGCGGCCATCGACAGCGGAGCCTTCGCGTCGGGCATCGCCCCCATCACCGTGAACGAAGTCTACCTCGACGACAACGAAAAGCGCCAAGAACGGCAGCACATCATCGACACGGACGAAGGGGTCCGTCGAGGCACCAACCCAGAAGCCTTGGCCAAACTTCGTCCCGTCTTCGCCGAGGGAGGCTCGGTCACGGCTGGCAACAGTTCACAGACCTCGGATGGGGCCGCCTTCGTGATGGTGGTCAGCGAGCGCATGCTCAAAGAACTCAACGTCGAACCCATTGCGCGATTGAAGTCCTACCACGTCAGCGGCCTTGAGCCGCGCATCATGGGCGTCGGTCCGATTCATGCGGTGCCTGAGGCGTTGAAAAAGGCAGGCCTCACCCAAGCCGACATCGCACGGTACGAATTGAACGAAGCATTCGCAAGCCAAAGCGTTGCGGTGCTTCGCGAGCTCGACCTCGACCCTTCCACGGTCAACGTTCACGGCGGCGCCATCGCCCTGGGACACCCCCTCGGTTGCACCGGAGCCAAGCTCACCGTGCAGCTTCTCAACGAATTGAAAACCCAAAACGCCAAGCACGGCATCGTCACGATGTGCGTGGGCACCGGACAAGGTGCAGCAGGCGTCTTTGAAATGCTCCAATCTTCTACGACATGACCACTGGAAACCCCACGCCCACCAAGGCCATCACCGGCGGAGAATTCCTCATCCGTGACGTGAGTGCCGACGAAATCTTCACGCCTGAAGAGTGGACCGAAGAACACCGCATGATGCTCCAAACCGGCCTCGACTTCGTGGCCCAGCGCATCATCCCCAACCTCGAACGCATCGAAGCCCTTGAAGAGGGACTGAATCCCAAGCTTTTGGAGGAAGTCGGAGAATTGGGGCTGCTCGGCAGCTCCGTTCCAGAAGACCTCGGCGGCCTTGGGTTGGACTTCAAGAGCACCATGCTCATCACCGAGAGCATGGGTGGTGGACACAGCTTCGCGGTGAGTTTCTCTGCCCACACGGGCATCGGTACGTTGCCCATTTTGTACTACGGCAACGACGCCCAGAAACAGAAGTACATCCCAGGCTTGGCCACTGGCCAACTCAAAGGGTGCTACTGCCTGACTGAACCGGGAAGCGGCTCGGACGCCAACAGCGGAAAGACGTCGGCCAAATTGAACGAGGCCGGCACCCACTACGTCCTCAATGGACAAAAAATGTGGATCACGAATGGCGGCTTTGCCGACGTGCTGATTGTGTTTGCCAAGATTGACGACGACGAAAACCTCAGTGCCTTCATCTTGGAAAAAGGCTACGAAGGAATCACCATGAACCCTGAGGAAAAGAAGATGGGCATCAAAGGGTCAAGCACCCGCCAGATCTTCTTCAACGACGTGCAGGTGCCCGTGGAGAACCTCCTCTACGAACGCGGCAAGGGTTTCAAGATTGCCGTGAACATCCTGAACATTGGGCGCATCAAGCTGGGTGGCGTGGTCATCGGATCCTGCAAGGACGCCATCAACGAAAGCGTGAAGTACGCCAACACCCGGGAACAGTTCGGACGCCCAATCAGCAAGTATGGGGCGATTCGCCACAAGCTCGGCGAGATGGCCATCCAGACGTACGCCCTGGAGACGGCCGTGTACCGAGCCACCCAAAACATCGACGACGCCATCGCCGACCTCGCAGCAGGTGGCATGGACAAGGGAGAAGCGACGCTGAAAGGCATCGCGGCGTTTGCCCCGGAGTGCGCCATGATGAAGATTCTTGGCTCAGAGGTGACGGACTACGTGGTCGACGAAGCGGTGCAGGTGCATGGAGGCATGGGCTACAGCGCGGAGACCCGCGCGGAGCACGCCTACCGCGACGCACGAATCAACCGCATCTTCGAAGGAACCAACGAGATCAACCGCATGCTCACCGTGGACATGATCTTGAAGAAGGCCATGAAGGGCGAGCTCGATTTGATGACCCCAGCGATGGCAGTGGCGAATGAGCTGACAGGCATTCCGGAGTTTGGGGACGCGCCGTCGGACATCTACGAGAAGCACTTGGGCTACGTCAAGAACTTCAAAAAGGCCACGCTCATGGTGGCGGGTTCCGCAGCCCAAAAACTCATGATGTCCCTCGCCAAAGAGCAGGAAATCCTCATGGGCATCGCCGACATGGCCGTTTGGACCTACACGGCAGAAAGCATGGTGTTGCGTGCCCAGAAAGTGGCTGCGCATCAAGGCGCTGAAGCGGCGGCTTTGCCCACCGACATGATGCAGACCTACCTCTGCTGGGCCGCCGACCGCATCAACATCGCGGGCAAGGAAACCCTCATGGGATTCGCGGAAGGGGATGAACTCAAGATGATGCTCATGGGCATGAAGCGCTTCACCAAGGTGGATCCCTTCAACACCAAGGAAGCCCGTCGTCGGGTCGCCCAGGCCCTCATCGACAAGAACGGATACGCGTTCTAACATCTCACCGACCGCGGTGAACAACTGCCGGGGGAGTGCTGCATTGGGCGGTGCTCCCCCGCGGTAATTTTGGGGCATGGCAAAGAAGAAAATCATCACGGCGAAGTCCCAGAAGTTTCTGGAGGCTTACCTGAACAACGCGTCACCCACCGGCTTTGAATCCGAAGGCCAAAAGCTGTGGCTCGACTACATCAAGCCGTACATCGACACCCACATTGTCGACACGTACGGCACCGTCGTGGGGGTCATCAACCCAAACGCACCCTACAAAGTGGTCATCGAAGCGCACGCCGACGAGATTAGCTGGTTTGTGCACTACATCACGAGCGACGGATTCATCTACCTGCGCCGCAACGGCGGAAGCGACCACCAAATCGCGCCGTCCAAGCGCGTGAACATCCACACCAAGAACGGCATCGTGCCCGGCTTGTTTGGCTGGCCTGCCATC
>CAZKGY010000054.1:0-8361 GCA_964552305.1 uncultured Comamonadaceae bacterium | reverse complement strand
AACCCCCGGCCAGCTGATTACAAATCAGCTGCTCTGGCCTCTGAGCTACACCGGCAACATTTCAAAGAACAGGGCAACAAAAACCCTCCCGGTTTTCGGGAGGGCAAATGTATGAAAGAAATCCACGTGTTCAAACGTGGACTCGCACGAATTTTTGTCGGCCAGCACAATGCCTACGCATGGGCCTTCATCACTTGTCTTCGCAGGGCTTCGTGGACCTCATCCATGGCGGCTTCAAAACTGCTCGCCTTGCGTTTGGCAAAAAGGTCTTTGCCGGGAACATGCACCTTCACTTCCACCACCTTGTTGTCGCGCGACTCGCTTTTTTCGATGCGAAGGAACACCTCGCAACGTTGCATTTCGTTGTTGAAGGTCAACAGCTTGTCCAACTTGGCGCGTACAAACGAAAGAAGACGCTCGTCGGCGTCGAAATGGATGGAGTGGATTTGGATGTGCATGCACAACGGGGTTGTCACTCCCCCGTCGACCGTTGATTCAGCGGAGAAGCGTTGTGAAACTCTTTCAGCTTTGCTGTCGTGTGCTGGGTGTACACCTGGGTGGAGGACAAGCTGGCGTGTCCAAGCAAGTCTTTGACTGCTGCCAACTCAGCGCCCCGGTTCAACAGGTGCGTCGCAAACGTATGCCGAAGGACGTGAGGGCTGCACTTTTGCAACGAACTCACTTCTCCAAGATAGTGATTGACCCGTCGGTAAACAAACGATGGGTACATCGAACTTCCGGCGTCTGTCACAAACAACTCGTCCCCTCCCACTGGCCTGTCCATGACGTGTTGCATGATGCTCGCCATGGTCGCAGGCAACAATGGCAGCCTTCGTTCCTTGCGCCCCTTTCCGTATACGCGCAATTCCCTTCTGCTGCCATCCACGTCATTGATCTTCAATGCGATCAATTCGCTCATTCGAATGCCTGTCTCATAAAGCAAGGCCATCATGCTACGATCCCTCCTTCCTTGCCAGTCGTCCGAAAAGACGCCTTCAGAAAACAGGTTGCTCATGGCATGTTCGGGAACGACTTCTGGCATGCGCTTTTCCACCTTGGGCAACACCACCGATTCGGCGGGGTTCTGATCCATCAAGCCATTTCGACGGGCAAACTTCACAAAGGTGCGATACACACTCACTTTGCGATGGATGGTGCGCGGAGACTTCCCTTGCCTCACCATGTCCACCACCCAAGACCGAATCCAATCGCTCTCCACGGCGGACAAATCGTTCGTCTCGTAGGTGGCATCCATGAACTGGGCCATCTGTTGCAAATCTGACTTGTAACAACGCACGGTGTGGTCGGAACCCCTCCGCTCCTTCTGCAGGTAATCGAGAAAGTGGTCGATATGGGGGTGAGCGTTGGTCAAGGCGTCAGGCAAAAAAAAAGACGAAAAGCTCGCGCAATTTCGTCTTTTTTGTCGACATAACCAAATATTATGTCGAATATTTATATGGATTGGTCTTACTCCGCCTTGAGATTCGGGCCATTCTTGTAGACCGCCTTTTTCCGCATCTCCCGGTTCAGGACGCTGGGCTTGACAAATTCCCTGCGCGTACGCAATTGCTTCATCGTCTTCGTCTGGTCGAATTTCTTCTTGAATTGCTTCAGTGCGCGCTCGATGTTGTCGCCTTCTTTGACTTGGATGCTCAGCATGATTTCTTAATTGGGCGACAAAAATACAACAAGTCGCTGGATTTTCACAGCACAAGCGCTCATTTCAGCAATTCCCGGCTGATGACCAGTTTTTGAATCTCGCTCGTCCCCTCTCCAATCGTACACAACTTGCTGTCGCGGTAAAACTTCTCGGCAGGAAAATCCTTGGTGTACCCATACCCACCCAATACCTGCACGCCTTCCGTGGCCACCCGAACGGCAACCTCGCTGGCTTCGTACTTGGCCATCGCCCCCTCCTTGGTGACAGGAAGCCCTTGAACCTTGCGCTCGCACGCCTGCAACGTCAAAAGGTCCGCAGCCTCAATGCCCACCGCCATGTCTGCCAGCTTGAAGGCAATGGCCTGAAAATTGGCGATGGGTTGCCCAAATTGCTCGCGCTCCTTGGCGTATTGCGTGGCCGTCTCCAACGCCCCTTTGGCGATGCCCAACGCCAAGGAGGCGATGCTGATTCTGCCCCCATCCAAGATTTTCATGGCTTGAATGAAGCCCTCACCAACCTCCCCGAGCACGTTGGCCTTGGGGACCCGACAGCCGTCAAAAATCATCTCTGCAGTTTCGCTGCATCGCATGCCCAGCTTGTTCTCTTTTTTGCCACCGGAAAACCCGGGCGTGCCTCGCTCCACCACGAACGCCGTGATGCCTCGGCTATCCAACAAGTCTCCCGTCCTGGCAAGCACCACAGCCACGTCTCCGGAAATGCCGTGCGTGATCCAATTCTTGGTGCCGTTGAGGACCCAATGATCCCCATCCTCTTCAGCCACGCAACGCATGCGCATGGCGTCGCTGCCCGTGTTGGCCTCCGTCAATCCCCAAGCGCCAATCCACGTTCCTGAGGCGAGCTTGGGCAACCAGCGTTGCTTTTGTTCTTCGTTGCCGAATTGCAGGATGTGGCCGGTGCACAGGCTGTTGTGCGCTGCCATCGACAGGCCCACCGAACCACAGACCTTGGCGACCTCTTCGATGGCGAGTTTGTACTCGTAGTAAGACAACCCCGCACCGCCATACGCCTCCGGCACCAACATGCCCATCAAGCCCATTTCGCCCATGGCCCGGAACACGTGACGGGGAAATTCCTGGGATTCGTCCCATTCCATTCGATGAGGAAGGACTTCGCGCTCCACAAAATCGCGGATGCTGTCACGCATGATTTGTTGGTCTTCACTCAATGTCAATTGCATGGCTCTGAAGATTGGTTCAATGCAAAGTTCGAAAGAATGGCCTGCCATCAATCACCCATAGGCCCAGGTGGGTCACAAAGAGCCAAGTAAGGACGCCACTCCTCCTTGGCACACCCCATGAATTCGAGTCGTTCCCACAATTCATCCAGGTCGCGAACCCCGCGCCCCACCGCCTGGATGACGCACCGTGCCCCTGCATGGTCCCACCGAGGATGTGCCTGAAGCGAATCGAAGGACAAGGCCTTCACGCAAAACGGACGCACGAGGCCGGTGTCCAGCGTGCATCGCACGGCAAGCTCCTCAATCAATGTGGAATCGAGGCCCCAAACCATGCTCAAATCTGACATGCGTGCAAACCCCCTCATGGATGCCCGAAAGCGCACGATGCGTCGAGCCAAGATGGGGCCGATTCCAGGCAACGCCTCCAACGCGGCGCTGTCCGCTAGGTTGAGTTCCATGCCCACCGCCGATGCCCAAACATCCGCCACCTTCACACGGGGGCGCCATGCCTCTTTGAAGGCTGCATGCTTGCTTTCGAATCGACAACGCTCGCAACCCACTGGCGGCAACTCCTCGGCCCAACACAGCAAATCAGACACAGTGGGAGATGGCAGTTCCTCAAGGCTGTGCTGCCAGTCGTGCAAATCCTTCCAATGAACCCCATAGGCGAGCGCCACAATGAGCAGGGCCCACCCCCACTCTTCTACGCGCGTCTGAACAAATGAATGGAACTTCCCGTCAGTCGTACCGCTTGATTTCCCCACTCTTCACCCGCCTCATGTAATCCGTCAAATCCTCCTTCACTTCGCGCGCCATGAAGTACAATCCTAGCACGTTCGGGAAACACATCGCAAAAATCATCGCATCCCCAAAGTCAAAAACACTCTGGGCACTGATCGCCGACCCCACCACCACGAACACGCAAAACAGCGCCTTGTAGGTGTAGTCCATGGCCTTGGTTTCGCCGAACAAAAAGGTCCATGACTTGAGGCCATAGTAGCTCCAGCTAATCATGGTGCTCAGGGCAAACAAGATGACCGCAATGGACAACACCAAAGGGAACCAAGACAACGTCTGGCTGAACGCCGACGAGGTGAGGTTGATGGCTTCCAATTCACCCGCCTTGGCGCTGGCCAAGACCGAGGCTTGATCGAACTCGCCATACCCTGAAATGACAATGACGAGAGCCGTCATGGTGCAAATGACCACCGTATCAATGAATGGCTCCAGCAAGGCGACCACGCCTTCGCTCACCGGCTCGTCCGTTTTGGCGGCCGAGTGCGCAATGGAGGCGGAACCAATGCCCGCTTCGTTGGAGAATGCCGCCCGCTTGAAGCCTTGGATCAACACGCCAACGAGGCCACCATACATGGCGTCGGAGTCAAACGCGCCCGAGAGGATTTTCCCGAAGGCTGCGGGGATTTCCGTGAAATTGCCAAACAACACCGCCAAGGCACCCAGGATGTATACCCCGACCATGAACGGCACCACCTTGTCCGTGACGCGTGCAATGCTCTTGATGCCACCAATGATGATGACCGCCACCACCACTGCCATCATGGCACCAAACATCCATCCGTTGCCGTAAAACATGGAAGCCTCTCCCCCGGTCACGGCGATGAGCTGGCTGGTGGCCTGGTTGATTTGGACCATGTTCCCCCCGCCGAAGGAGCCACCGATGCAAGCAATGGCAAACAGCGCTGCGAGCACCTTGCCGAGTCCAGCCTTGCCTTGCTTGGCGAGGCCGTCGCGCAAGTAGTACATGGGACCTCCTGAAACCGATCCGTCGGCGTTGACTTTGCGGTACTTCGTGCCCAGGGTGCATTCCACGAACTTGGAACTCATGCCCAAAAGACCTGCCACGATCATCCAAAACGTCGCCCCAGGTCCACCGAGAGAAACGGCCACGGCCACCCCAGCAATGTTCCCTACGCCGACGGTCCCCGACAGGGCTGCGGTGAGCGCTTGGAAATGACTAACCTCCCCTTTGTGGTTGGGGTCGTCAAACTTGCCACGCACCACGTCCAAGGCATGCCTGAACGCCGTGATGTTCACGAAGC
Source organism: uncultured Comamonadaceae bacterium (assembly GCA_964552305.1). Lineage (GTDB taxonomy): Bacteria > Bacteroidota > Bacteroidia > Flavobacteriales_D > Sanyastnellaceae > UBA11663. Next base: position 3,443 of record CAZKGY010000054.1, on the reverse strand, counting down.
CGTTGTAGATGGTGAAGATGATGGCGCCCAGCAACAACCAAATCAACACAAACGGGACCTCCATGCCTCCGCCGATGGGCACCGTGAAAAAAATGACGCTCATGATCGCGTTGGTCACAGGCTCCATGATGCCATTGATGCGGTCATCGATGGACGATTGGGCCCAAGTGAACATGGGCAAGAGGGCAAACAAAGGCAGCAGCAGTCGCTTCAACATGGTTTCAGGTTTCGTAAGGTCAGTGTGGATGAATGCCCAACAGGCGATTCAAGGTCTTGATTTGGTCCGTGGTGCCGAGGACAAACAACTTGCACGCTTCATCCAAAGGCGTCTCAGCGCCTGGGTTGATGATGAAGTTTCCGTCCGACTTTTTGATGCCCACGACGTTGACCCCGATGCGGTTTCTCGCGTCCAATTCGCCGAGGGTTGTCACGTTGAGGCCTTCCGGAAGGTCACGCACCGGAATTTCTTCCAGGTTGATGGCGTCGGCCCCTTGGATTCTCACGTGGTCGAGGAATTCAAGCACGTCGGGCATGACGACGAGCGACGCCATGTGGGCGCCCCCCACCTTGTCCGGCATGATGATGTTGTCCGCGCCTGCCACGCGCATTTTGCTGACAGAGTTGGACTTGGAAGCACGGGTGATGATGTGAATGTTGGGGGCCATCTCCCTGGCCGCCAGCACGACGTACAGGTTTTGGGCATCGCTTGGCAAGGTGGTGATGACCGATTTGGCCCGTTCAATCCCCGCATTCGCCAAGTTCTCGTCACGCGTGGCGTCACCGGCAATGACGAGCAGGCCGTCTTCCATCAAGCGCTCGGCTTTCTCCAAATCGCCTTCAATCACCACCACTTCCGTGCCGTGGTCCTTGAGTTCTTGGAAAGCCATCTCCCCCACGCGGCCCATGCCACAAACGATGACGTGGCCTGAAAGTTTGTCCGTTTCCTTCTTCAATCGAGCTTCTTTAAAGGTGTTTCGGTATTCGCCGTCGACAAAATACGTCGTCAATGCGGAAATGGAATAGGCGAAGGTTCCAATGCTTCCCATGATGAGCAGCGTGGTGAACAGCATCCCGTTGTCGCTGAGTTCTCGCACCTCCCCAAACCCGACGGTCGACACCGTGATGACGGTCATGTACAAGGCTTCCACCCAGGAATAACCCTCGATGAAGACGAACCCCACGCTCCCCAAGGTCATCACGCCAAGGACGAAGGCGAGGGCCAGGTAGATGCGGGGGTACATGCGAATCGGGAAAAACATCACGTCCTCAATCTACGACCCAGCAGGGGTACGGCACCACCCGCCACCGAGACATTTTGCAAGCGTTGTCGTGAATTGCATCAACGGGTCTCGGGCGCCACCATTCCGTGCGTTTCGAGCGACTTGCGCATGGCATCGGCCAGCGTTTTCGCCGCGGCGGCACTCGCCTCCATGGCTTTCTTGGCAGAGCTTTCTTTGGACGACGCATAGAGGATGCCTCGGGAACTGTTCACGAGCAACCCGCATTGACGGTTCATGCCATGGGTGACAACACCCTCCAACGTGCCTCCCTGAGCACCCACGCCAGGCACCAACAAGAACGCCTCAGGCACGAGTTTTCGGATGGTTTGGAACACCTCAGGACGGGTGGCGCCCACCACGTACATCAACCGTTCCGCATGGCTGAAGGCCGTCGACTGGGCAAGCACGCGCTCGAACAACGGGGGCTCCCCGTGAAACTCAAAATCTTCTGCACCCGGGTTGGACGTCAAGGCCAAAAGAATCGTCCATTTCCCCTCAAAAGCCGTGAAGGGTTCCACGGAATCGCGCCCCATGTAGGGGGCCACCGTCACGGCGTCGGCCCCCAATCCTTCGTACATCGCCCTGGCATACTTGGTGGCCGTGTTGCCGATGTCCCCCCGTTTGGCATCCGCGATGCAAAGGACGTCTTCGGGCATCCGCTGGATGACCCGCGCCAAGGCCGCCCACCCCTGGGAACCGTATTGCTCGAAGAAAGCCAAGTTGGGCTTGAACGCCACCGCATAAGGAGCCGTGGTTTCGACGATGGCGTGACAAAACGCCTCCATTCCCTGCACCCCATGACCGAAGGCGTCAGGAATTTTGGCTGGATCGGGATCCAGGCCAACGCACAAAAACGAGCCTTTGGCTTGAATGGCCTCAAACAGGCCTTGGGCCGAGGCCAGCGAAGGGTGGGATTGTCTGGGCGTGTTGGACATGCTGCAAAGGTCAGGCACGAGGCGCCCAAGACTCGACCTTTTCGTCAAAGGTTTTTCAACCGCTCGGCCCGGTCGGCGACGTGCAAGGATTCAATGATGGTGTCCAAGTCTCCTTGAAGCACGGCAGGCAAGGCATGCACCGTCAAGTTGATTCTGTGGTCCGTCACCCTGCCCTGGGGAAAGTTGTAGGTGCGGATTTTCGCAGACCGGTCTCCAGAACTGACCTGCGACTTGCGTTCCGCGGCACGCTCGGCTTCTTGCGCTTCTTGCGCCTTGTCAAACAAGCGGCTCCGGAGCACCTCCAGCGCCCGGTCGAAGTTTTGGTGTTGCGACCGGCCGTCCTGGCATTCCACGACGGTGTTCGTGGGGAGGTGGGTCAATCGGACGGCACTCTCCGTTTTGTTGACGTGCTGCCCTCCAGCACCACTCGCACGAAACGTGTCCTTCCGGACGTCGTTCATGTTCAGCACGACATCCACCTCTTGCGCGACTGGCAGCACGGCCACCGTGGCCGCGCTCGTGTGCACCCGCCCTTGGGATTCCGTTTCCGGCACCCGTTGCACGCGGTGCACGCCGCGCTCGAATTTGAGCCAACCAAACGCGCCATCCCCTTCTAGCCGGATGACGGCCTCTTTGAATCCCCCCACGGTTCCTTCGTTGGCTCCAACCCACTCATGCCGCCAGCCCTTCGACTCTGCATGCTTCAAATACATGCGCACCAAGTCGCCAGCAAACAACGCCGCTTCGTCTCCTCCCGTGCCAGCACGGACCTCCAAAATCACATCCCGGTTGTCGGTTTCGTCGTGCGGCAACAGCATCCATTTGGCCTCTTCCACCCCCTCGGTCAACGTCGGTTCAAGCCGCAACAGTTCCGCCTTGCCCATGGCCTTCATGTCGTCGTCCGACGAGGCAGCCCATTCGGTGGCTTCGTCCCAAGCCCCGAGGGCTTGCACCAAGGCCTTCGCCTTTTCCGCCATGGGCGCCAAGCGGCGGTGCTCCATCATGAATGCCTTGAATTGCGCCGGGTCAGCAGCCACTGCAGGGTCAGAAACCCTCGCCTCCACCTCTCGGAACCGGTCCGCGATGCCTTGAAATTTGGCGACCCACCCGCCGACCGCTTCTCGGTCCAAGGCCATGGTTACCCGTAACGATGAATGCCCTCAGGGCCGTGGACGGATACGGCAGGCTTGCCCTCGTGGGCTTCCACGCGCCCGACAATTTGAGCCTT
>CAZKGY010000053.1:0-8500 GCA_964552305.1 uncultured Comamonadaceae bacterium | reverse complement strand
CTGTGGCGTCATCATCACGCCCGACGACATCACCAACTTCGTGCCGGTGGCCACCGCCAAGGACAGCGCCATGGCGTGCACGCAGTTTGACAACGCGGTGGCCGAAGACGCGGGCCTTCTGAAGATGGACTTCTTGGGCCTGAAGACCCTGACGGTCATCAAAGACGCGGTCAAGAACGTGAAGCTTCGCCACGGCAAGGACCTTGACCCCGACGAATTCCCGCTGGATGACCCCAAGACGTACGAGCTGTTCCAACGGGGCGACACGATCGGCATCTTCCAGTACGAATCGTCGGGGATGCAGAAGCACCTCAAGTCGTTGCAGCCGACGGTCTTCGGAGACCTCATCGCCATGAACGCCCTGTACCGTCCAGGTCCGATGGAATACATCCCGGACTTTGTCGCACGGAAACACGGCCGTCAGGCGATCACCTACGATTTGGACGCCTGTCAGGAGTACTTGGAAGAGACCTACGGCATCACGGTGTATCAAGAGCAGGTGATGCTTTTGTCCCAAAAGCTTGCAGGCTTTTCCAAGGGCGAGGCCGACAGCCTGCGAAAGGCCATGGGCAAGAAGAAAAAGGACATCATCGACAAGATGAAGCCCGACTTCATGGCGCGCGGCACGGCCAACGGCCATGACGCGGACAAGCTTGAAAAGATTTGGACCGACTGGGAGGCCTTTGCTTCGTACGCCTTCAACAAGTCGCACTCCACGTGCTACGCGTGGGTGGCCTACCAAACGGCCTACTTGAAGGCGAATTACCCTGCGGAGTTCATGGCGGCGCAATTGTCGAACAACATGAACGACATCAAGGAGGTGACCAACTTGATGGAGGAGGCCCGCCGCCAAGGCGTGCCTGTGTTGGGGCCCGACGTGAACGAGTCGTCCTTCAAGTTCACGGTGAACCAGGAGGGGGCGATCCGTTTTGGGCTTGGCGCCATGCGTGGCGTGGGCGAGGGGGCCGTGCTCGCGATCATCGAGGGGCGCACCGACGCGCCGTACACGTCGCTGTTCGATTTCTCTCGGCGCGTCAACCTGAAGGACTGCAACAAGCGGGTCTTCGAGGCGCTGGCGCTGGGCGGTGGGTTTGACGAATTCGGGTTGCATCGGGCCCAGTTCTTTGCCCTCGACATGAAAGAACGTACCGTCATTGAGTTGGCGGTTCGATACGGGGCGGCAACCCAAGAGTCGGAGAATTCAGCCCAAGCGTCCCTGTTTGGCGGAGACGACGGGGCCATGGACATTCCCGAGCCCGCGGTCCCTGAATGCGAGCCTTGGCCGAGCATGGACTTGCTCAACAAGGAAAAGGAAATCGTGGGGGTCTACATCTCCGGCCACCCCTTGGACAAATTTCGGCTGGAGCTGGACCACTTGTGCGCCAAGGGCGGCTTGGAGCGTTTGCAGGATTTGGTGCCTGAGCGAGGAAAGGTGCTGACGTTTGGGGGACTCATTGCTTCCGCGGAACACCGAATCAGCAAGTCGGGCAGGCCTTGGGGCATGTTCACGCTTGAGGATTACCGCGGGACGCACGAATTCAAGTGCTTCGGTGAGGACTACGTGAAATTCAAGGAATTCATGGTGGAAGGCTGGATGGTCATCTTGTCCACCCGCGTGCAAGAACAAGGCTACGGCAGGGAAGGGCTTGAGGCGAAGCTCCAGTCGGTCGAGTTGTTGGCCGATGCACGTGAGAAACGCATTGGCCGATTGCGAATTCAGGTGCAGCTGAGTGCCTTGAACGACGATTGGGTGAAGCAGTTCACGGAAAACGTGCAATCGCATCCCGGTTCTGTTGGTGTCTCGCTCGAGGTCTACGACGATGACCAAAAATTGGAGATGGCCAGCAGAACCCAAAAGGTCCAACTCGACGACGCCTTCGTGGACGAGTTGGAGGCGCTGTGCGTGCCTGGCAAAGCGCAATACCGCTTGGAGCTGAAACGCTAGGATTCGCTTGTCCACGAAGCGGTTGCCAAAAAGGTGGAAAAATGCCTCGTTTGGGGCGCCGCTCCCTGTTGCGAGTGAACTTTGAGACGGTACCTTTGATTTCTATTCAAACCGATTCAGAATTTTGTTCTCATGGCAGTAGAATTGACCGACGCGAACTTCGAGGAGCTCGCAATCAACAGCGACAAACCCGTGCTCGTGGACTTCTGGGCTGAGTGGTGTGGACCTTGCCGCATGGTGGGTCCTGTGGTTGAAGAGTTGGCCGGCGACTACGATGGCAAGGCCGTCGTGGGCAAGGTGAACGTGGACCACAACAGCGACATCAGCCAACGTTTTGGCATCCGCAACATTCCCACCATTCTTTTCTTGAAGAATGGGGAAGTGGTGGACAAGAGCGTGGGCGCAGTCCCCAAGAACGTCTTGGCCGAGAAACTCGACGCACTGCTCTAAGCGTCCTTCTTAACAGACACGTCAAACCGTCCCTGCCTATCTTGGTGGGGACGTTTTGTTTGGACCCAAACCCATCGCGTCGACCATGCCCATCAACCCAACCCCAGCGCTCCAACAGCGCCTCGGACGATTGGAATTCCTCGCCAACCAGGCGGTGGAAGGATTCATCACGGGCATGCACAAGAGTCCTTTCCATGGATTCAGCGTGGAGTTCGCGGAACATCGGTTGCACAACCCCGGGGAGTCCACCAAGCACCTTGATTGGAAGCTGTATGCCCGCACGGACAAGATGTTTGTCAAGCGTTACGAGGAGGAAACAAACCTCCGTTGCCAGCTCGTGGTTGACGCGTCGCGGTCGATGGCGTACCCCGACGGCGTGACCCTCGACGACGACCGCATGAGCAAGCTCAAATTTGCGGTCCTCGCCTCGGCGGCCTTGATCGAGCTGTTCCGTCGCCAACGCGATGCAGTGGGCCTGAGTTTGTTTGCGGACGAGTTGGGCTTGCAGACGCCCGCGAGGTCGTCCCGGGCCCACCATCGCATGCTGTACGACAAGCTCGAGTCGTTGCTCAAGGAGACGCCCGAATCCCGTCCCACCAGCGCCATTGACGCGCTGCACCAAATCGCGGAGGCCACGCCGCGCCGTTCGCTTGTGCTTTTGTTCAGCGACATGCTCGACAAAACGGAAGACCCTGAAGCCTTGGTCAGTGCCTTGCAACACCTTCGCCACAACAAGCATGAAGTGGTGGTGTTTCACTTGCTCGATGCCGAGACGGAGTTGTCCTTCGATTTCCCCGATCGACCCACGAGGTTTGTCGATTTGGAAAGCGGGGAGGAGTTGAAGCTTCATCCCACCGAGGTGCGTGAGGCGTACCGCGACCGCATGCAGAAGCGGACAAAAACACTGAGGGACCGTTGTGGTTCGCACGGCATCGATTGGGTGGATGTCGATGTGGCTCAAGGAGTTCTGCCGGTGCTCACGAGTTACCTCACGAAGCGGGCGAAACTTTTTTGACGCAATTGCGTAGTTCTGCTTGCAGGAATAACACACTCCATGTTATCTTTGCGCCCGGTCCAATCGAGGACCGATTTCGGAAGGGTTTCGGCCCGGAAGGGAGGTCTGGTAGTTCAGTTGGTTAGAATACCTGCCTGTCACGCAGGGGGTCGCGAGTTCGAGTCTCGTCCAGACCGCAAAAGCCTCAGCAAACGCTGGGGCTTTTTCGTGCAAGAAGGTTCTTGATTGGTATGGGAGAGAGACGACGATTGGGTGTCCAACGGCGTAATTTCGCCTCCATGAAAACACGGAAGTACCTCCAAGGCGGCATTGAAGTATCCGAGTTGGGATTTGGGGCTTGGCAACTCGGCGTGGATTCCGGATGGAAGGCCGTGTCGGAGGCCGAGGCGGACCGCATGATTCGAACGGCGCTCGACCAAGGAATCAACTTTTACGACACGGCTCCGAACTACGGCAACGGGACGAGCGAGGCGCGGTTGGGGAAGGTGTTCAAAACCCTTGATCGGTCGTCGATCGTGATCAATTCGAAGTTTGGTCGGTTGGACAACGGCGTGGTGGACTTCAGCGCAGAACACATCCGTGGCTCCGTCGAGCGAAGCCTGAAGCGCTTGAACGTGGACTACCTCGATTCCGTCATCATCCACAGCCCGCCACGAGAATTCCTTGACGGCAACAAGAACGACCATTACGCGATCCTGGAGCGTTTGCAAGAAGAAGGCAAAATCAGGGCGTATGGAGCTTCGGTGGATGCCGAGGACGAGATCAAGACGTTGCTCAACACGACCAACGCCAGGGTCATCCAATCGTTCTTCAACATCCTTCACCAAGACTGCGTGGGGGCGTTTGACCTCGTTCAGGCCAAGGGTGCCACGGTCATTGCCAAAATCCCATTCGACTCGGGTTGGCTCACTGGCAAATACAACGCAGACAGTACCTTCGAGGGGGTGCGCGCACGTTGGTCTCGCGAGGAAATTCGCACCCGTGCAGGCCTCGTGGATCGTGTCAAAGTCCTCGTGTCAAACCAGCCGTCGCTCATCTCCGCGGCGTTGTCGTTTTGCACGTCGTTTGACGCCGTGAGCACCGTCATTCCCGGGGCCATCTCGGAAGACCAACTCCTTGGAAACATCGGCGCCATGCAACATCCCATCCCCATGACGCTCCGGAGAGAACTGGAGGACTTTTACCAAGAGGAAGTGAGGGCGTTGAAATTGCCCTGGTAAGCGGACGCGTTACCTTCGTCGAGAACTTCGGCCACCTGCCTTTGTTCCAATTTTGAAAGCATCGACATGGCAAACCTTCCCTGGAAAACCGTCAAGGAATACGACGAAATCACCTTCCAAGTGCACGAGGGCGTGGCACGCATTGCGTTCAACCGTCCAGAGGTGCGCAACGCCTTCACGCCCAAGACGGTGGATGAATTGTGGGAAGCCCTCATCACGTGCCACGAAAGCCAAGAAATCGGCGTGGTGTTGATCACAGGTGAAGGCCCCTCGCCCAAAGACGGCGGTTGGGCTTTTTGCAGTGGCGGAGACCAGAACGTCCGTTCCAATACCGGCTACAAAGGGGAGAACGGCGTCAACCGTTTCAACATCCTCGATGTCCAGCGCCAAATCCGCTTCATGAACAAGGTGGTCATCGCCGTCGTTCCGGGATGGGCCGTGGGAGGGGGCCACAGCCTGCATGTGGTGTGCGACATGACCATCGCGAGCAAGGAGCACGCCGTGTTCAAACAAACGGACGCGGACGTGGCCAGCTTCGATGGAGGCTTCGGCTCCGCGTACCTGGCTCGGCAAGTGGGACAAAAGCGCGCCCGCGAGATCTTCTTCCTGGGTGCATCGTACTCCGCACAAGAGGCCTACGAGATGGGCATGGTGAATGCGGTCGTTCCCCATGCTGAACTCGAGCAAACAGCCTTCAATTGGGCCCAAGAAATCATGACGAAAAGCCCGACGGCCATCAAGATGCTGAAGTTTGGGTTCAACCTTATCGACGATGGGTTGGTGGGTCAACAAGTCTACGCGGGCGAAGCGACCCGCTTGGCCTATGGAACGGAAGAAGCCAAGGAGGGAAGGGATGCCTTCCTTGAAAAGCGTCCCCGCGATTTCTCCCGGTTCCCGAAGTTTCCGTGAGGAAGGCCGGGTTACCTTTTGGCCATGAAAACGAACCACGTTGTCGCGTTTGGCTTGGCCCTTCTCACGCTGGGCTCTTGCAACCCTGAATCTGAAGGAGATTTGGTGTTCACCTTCCATTTTGACGAGCAAGGCGAACGTCTGAACAACTTGGGGGAACCCGAACCCTTGCCAGAAGGACATGCCGGGCAAAATCCGAGGTTTCGTGGGATTTCTGCCCATTACGTCGAACTGATGGCCAGCCCATACACCCCCGTGGGAGACGGACTGATTTTGTACCAAGGCGCGGAGACATCCCTTGGTGGCGCCAGCGCCATTGACTTTCGGGAAGCTGTGGTGGTCGGTCAAGGCGAAGAATTCGCCAGGGTACCGCTGAAAGGCCTGACTTCGGGCGAATACCCCTACTTCCGCATTTCGCTGAGTTACCAAAACTTTGACGTCGACCTCAAGGCAGAGAACGGGGAGATCTATCCCACGACGTTGGCCAGTTTTGTGGGTTACAACACCTACATCGATTCCTACACGTTGAACGAGGAAACCATTGCGGTGAATGGCAACAAGCTTCAGGGATATTGGGGGCTTGAAATCTTGGGAACCACCTTGGAAGGCCAAACGCCGGAAGGTGCCACCACCGTTCCCAATCCCTTTTGGGCGACGGCCCCCATTCCGCAAGGCAGTTGCATCGTGACCGGAGCGTTCGATCGCCCTTTGATGCTCGTCGAGGACATGGATGACGACGTCGAGTTGGAGGTGCACATCACCACCAACAACAGCTTTGAGTGGGTGGACGTGATTCCCGATGGGGTGTGGGAGCCGTCTGCCGATGAGAATGTCGTGGACATGGGCACCCGTGGCATCCGCGCAGACATTCTAGATTGATGATTTTCATGAGAAAAGCACTTGCCGCAACCCTCACCGCGTTCATCGGTTCGTCCTTGGGCTTGGCCCAAACCGAACCTGGGAAGCCGGACAACGTCTCCAAGGCAACCACGGACTCGCTCTGCAACCGGTACGCATTGCTTGTGGAGACCGTGGATGCCGCGCAGGATGGGATGACCACGTACTTGATGCATTGGACGATGCCAGAGGAGGATCGATTGAGCGCGATGTTTGGGACCGACCTGCATCCGCTGACCTTGGTGGCCCCAGAAGGCGTGTTCAACAGCCCTTACAACGGAAGCTGGTCGGCCTCAGGCATGAACCCGAGGTTTTTCGAAGTCATGCCCACGATGAAGGACGACACCTACGCAACCATAGGACTTCAAACCGGAGCGAAGGCCAGCGGACTTGAAGGTGCCGAAGACCCCACCATGGTGCAGGATCCGGGAGAGCCTTGGGACGTGTTTTTTGTGGAAGACGGGGAGACGCACTTGAACATCGCCACGCACACAGGAGGCTCTTGGTTTGTGCTGAGAACCGCCAGCAACGGAGCACCCGTCGACGGCAAGGTGTTCATCGCCCAAATCACCACCAAAGGCAGCCTTTCTGGGGCCATCAACGCCCAGTTTTTCCCTGCGATTGAAGGGGTGAACCAAGCCAAGTGCCGGTGCCAGTTCGAGGGCCCTGGCGTCTTTCAGTCAACAGGCATCGATTGACGTCCCTCAACAGGGTTCGCCAAACGCGCTCAGCACCGTCAGCACGTCGTTCACGGTCACGGCACCATCGCCGTCAAGGTCGGTGATTCCAGAGCAGTCGTTGGCGCATCCGAAATCGGAAAGGACCAAGAGCACATCTGCAACCTCGATGGCGCCATTGCCATTGATGTCTGCCGGGCACAAGGAGCATGAGCCAGGCCCGAAGTAAAGGTTTCCGTTGCTCGCGGTGCAAGTTGGCTCGTCGTCGAACGTGGCGTCAAGCCCCACCCAGGTGCCATTGGCAGGCAAGGTGACGGTCGCCGTCAGGCTGTTGCCGTCGATGGGGTAGGACACGCCTCCAACGGTGAGCCCGCCGCTGTCAGGCGTTCCGACCCAGTCCACCTGGAACGTCAAGTCGTAGGTGTTGGTGACCGGATCACAAGCCGTGGCACTCACAGCTTCGATGCTTGTGATGTCGCAGGGCACATCTTGGCCACTCCATTGATCCACGCCGTACGAGCCGTCGCCTGTGTAGGTATAGGGCGGGATGTCGTTGACGAAGGTTCCCGCGCCACCTGGCCACACCGTCTCCAACTCGTTGTATTGCAGGAAGTAAATGTTGGCTGGTCCTTGGGCACCCCATTGCACGTAGTCGTACACGATGTCGGTGGGCAGGAAGAGCATGATCCAGTCGCCACTGAGGCCTTCGGACCATGAAATTTGCAACGTCTCTCCTGGATCGACCACAAGGCTTTGGCCTTGCGTGATCAGTTCCGGCAACGTTTTGAAACCGGCAGGGGAGAGCATGCCCCATTCGTCCAGCTCGCCGGGGCAATCGGCCTCGTTCCGGATGCGCAGGATGTTGGCGTCTGGGTCGATGTACGTCAAGCGGAATTCCCCACAGCATGGGTCCCTGCGGGTGTAGGCATTGGCCTTGCTCAAGGCGCATCCTTCGTCGGACGTGAAGTAAACATTCACGTTGACGTTTTGTCCATTGGCCGGTTGTCCGACGAGGTTCACCGCTTGTGGGCTGTTCGTGATGGCCTTTTGCTCGCCGTTGACAATCATCCAGCCGTCCGCCGGGGCGTATTCGTGCGTGATGATGAGTTGCTGGGTGTAGGTCAGCGTCAAAGGATCGCACGCTTGCTGGTTGCCTGCCTGGATGTCGGTGATGGCGCATTCGGGCGGGGTGTATCCCTCGCAAAAGCCATAGCAACTGGCGCTGGACATGCTCGGAATCAAAGCGTTTTGTTCCACCAATGGGTGAAACTGCAAGACCTTGGGTGTGCTGTTGTCCAAATGGCAGTAGCTCATGATGGTTCCCTGCCCAACTTCTGGACCGTTGCCGCAGCTTCCCTCGGAGGGGTAGCAGTCGTCGATGGCTCCC
>CAZKGY010000052.1:0-8675 GCA_964552305.1 uncultured Comamonadaceae bacterium | reverse complement strand
GTCTGGGTGGAGCGCGCAAGCCATGGCTTGGATGTCGACGTGTGGGTCGTGGACAACCGAAGCGTGGACGGATCAGTGGACATGGTGGCGAGTCGGTTCCCGTCCGTCAACCTCATTGCGAACGAGGAGAATGTCGGATTTTCGAAGGCGAACAACCAAGCAATTCGGGCCTGCCATGGCCGCCATGTGCTCTTGCTCAACCCGGACACCGTGGTGCGGGAAGACACCTTGTCGTCGTGCCTGGCGTGGATGGATGCCCATCCCGAGGTGGGCGGACTGGGCGTTCCGATGCACGATGGCACAGGACGGTTCTTGCCAGAATCCAAGCGTGGCGTGCCCACGCCATGGGCGGCGTTTTGCCGAATGGCGGGATTCCATCGGCTCGCCCCCAGATCCCGGCGATTCAATGCGTATTACGCAGGGCATGTTGCCACGGACGAGACGGCATCCGTGGACATTTTGTCTGGGGCATTCATGTGGCTGAGGAAAAAGGCACTTGACCAAGTCGGTTTGCTGGATGAGCAGTTTTTCATGTACGGCGAGGACATCGATTTGAGCTGGAGGTTGGTGCTGGGTGGTTGGGAGAACGCTTATTTCGCGGGAACGAACATCATCCACTACAAAGGGGAGAGCACGAAAAAGGGCAGCCTGAACTACGTGCTTGTCTTTTATCGTGCCATGCTGCTGTTTGCCGCCAAGCATTTCGAAGGATCCCAGGCCAGGTCCTTCAATTGGATGATTCGCCTCGCGATTTATGCGCGTGCAGGGTTGGCCATCCTGCGACGCATGCTGCAACGATGGGGGATGCCTATGGCTGTGTTGTTGATGCTATCTCTCTGGACGGGAGCGACGATGGTGCGCATCGATTCGATGTGGGACAAGTCGTTCGATTGGCCCTCGGTGTCGGCGACTATGGCCGTGCTCATGGCATTGCAGATGCTGGTCATGGGCGCGCTGGGCGGTTACCGCTCGCATGGGGCTGAGAGATCCTTTGCTGGACAAATGCTGGCTTGGTTTGGTACATCGCTGGTGGTCTTGGTGATCTACAGCCTGTTGCCGGAAGCCCGGAGGTTCAGCCGCCTCGCGGTGATTCTCATGGTGTTGGGGCATGGCTTGGCGCATGGCGTGCTCGCCTGGCGACGGTGGCGACGGTCAGGAAATCCATTCAAAACGCGTCGTCTGGTGGTCGCAGGCCAGGACATGGAGGACATGGTTCAATTGCTTCGAAGGAACCAGGTGGAACGGTTCAAGCACCAATCCTTCGCACTGTGGGCAGGCAGTGCTTTGCCTCCCAACGTCCCAAACATCCACGGAGCAACATGGATTGGGACAGCCCAAGACGTGCTTGAGGCAAGCGTCATCCATCAAGTGGATGAGGTCATTTTCAGCGGACGCGACGTCAAGGCCTCGGACATTCTTGATTGGCTGCCGGCGCTGGGCCAACGCAACGTCCAATGTCGGATTGCCTGGACCGACGCAGGCGACGTGATGTCGAGCGGCGGGGCATCCCGCGAAGCGTTCGTGGGGTTCCATCGCGGACTGCACAAGCCCGAAGTCGCCAGGTCCAAGAAGGCCTTCGATCGCTTGGCGGCCATGGCCATTTTGTGTGCGTCTCCTTGGCTGTGGCTCACGCGGCGAAAGGGGTGGAGTGCTTCTGCATTTGCTGTGCTTGTTGGCCAAAAAACGTGGGTCAGTGCTGGAAGTTTTCGCTGGATGCAACCCGCTGTGCTTGAGCTTGCTGATGGGCTCAGCGACCGAGCAGCCGCGCGCCTTGCCTTCACCCATGCCCAAGATTACCATTGGCGAAAGGACTTTGCCGTCGTGGTGGATGCCTTAATTTCGCGCCGAGCAATTATCTCTCATGGCCATCATTGACATTCTCCTGCCCAAAATGGGCGAAAGCGTGGCGGAAGCCACAATCACAAAACTGGTAGTGGATGCAGGATCGTCTGTCGACGGGGACGACCCGATCGTGGAGATCGCCACCGACAAGGTGGATTCGGAAGTTCCTGCCCCCGAGGATGGGGTGCTTGTGGAATGGTGTGTCGCAGAGGGAGACGTGGTCCAGGTGGGAGCGGTCATCGCGCGGTACGACGTGGGTGGAGACGCCGCCCCTTCGGAACCCGCTGCTGAACCGGTCAAATCCGTGGAAGAAGCGCCTGCACCGGAAGTACTTGAAGCCGTGATGGCCCCCATGGCGGATGCACCGACCCGTCGGGGTCCTTCTGGCCGTTTCTATTCTCCTTTGGTTCGCAGCATTGCCCAAGAGGAAGGCATTTCACTCGCCGAATTGGAGGGCATGCCAGGCTCTGGGTCGGAGGGACGTGTGACAAAGAAGGACATCTTGGCTTACATCGAGTCAAGAACCCAACAACCCGCAGCGACGCCCGCGCCAGTGGCACCTGCCCCAGCGCCGACACCTGCGCCCACGCCGACAGCTACGCCGACACCCACGGCTGCAAAAGCGCCCACGCCTGCTGCAGCCACAAGCATGACCGGGGACCACGACATCGTGGAAATGGATCGCATGCGCAAGCTGATTGCCGATCACATGGTCAAGTCGGTCCAAACGAGCCCTCACGTGACATCGTTCGTGGAGGCAGACGTCACCAACCTGGTTCAATGGCGGAACGCCAACAAGGGTGAATTCCAACAGAAATTTGGGGAGAAGCTGACGTTCACCCCATTGATTGCGGAGGCCATCGTCAAAGCCATTCGTGACTTCCCGGGGGTCAATGCGAGCGTCGATGGAGACCGCATTTTGATCCACAAGGCCATCCACTTGGGCATGGCAGCAGCCCTGCCTTCTGGCAACCTCATTGTGCCTGTCATCAAGCACGCCGACCAGTACAACCTTCAGGGATTGGCGCGTCAAGTCAACGATTTGGCCACCCGTGCAAGGGAAGGAAAGCTCTCGCCAGACGACATCCAGGGAGGCACGTACACCATGAGCAACGTTGGCACCTTCGGCAACGTCATGGGCACCCCGATCATCAATCAGCCGCAGGTAGGCATCCTCGCCTTGGGTGCAATTCGGAAGCGTCCCGCAGTGTTGGAAACGCCCCATGGCGACGTGATTGCCATCCGTCACATGATGTTCCTCAGCCACAGCTACGACCACCGCGTGGTCGATGGCATGTTGGGTGGCAGCTTTGTTCGCCGCGTGGCGGATTACCTTGAAGGGTTCGATCCAGAGCGTCCGATCGAGGGCTAACTCCAAGGCCTTTCCACGCCAAGTTGGAATTCCGTGAGGAAAAGTAGCCTGTTTCAAAGGGGGTGACTCGTCTGCTTGGGCTATTTTGCCCATGCAAACCGAACCCATGCAATCTCTTTGTCACAACTTTGGCTTCCTGACGTTGGTTTCCGTGTTGTTGGGCGCCGTCCCTACGCTGGCCTTCGCTGGTGAGGCCTTCCATGACGACCCCGTGGTCGTCCGAGACTCCATTTGGAACACCATGTCTTCCGAGCAATTGTTCGTGGAAGGCACCACGTTGATGGAAGAGGGCTTTTGGCACGAAGCCATTCGCGTCTGGAATTACGCCCTGAGGCTCCAAAAGAACAACAGGAACTTCGCCTACAAGCGCGCCCGGTGCTGGTACGAAATCGGGGAGGATTGGGCCATGGTTCAAGAGGCCTTGTTGGCTGCCGCCGATGGGAGCTTGGCGCTGTACTACGATCCCTACGATTCGTTCAACCGCAAGCCACCCATTGAGATTTGGTTGTTGCTCGCGGCCACGGAACATCGTCTCACAGAATTTGATCAAGCGCAAGCCCACATCGACAACTTCCTGGAGGCCGTGAACGACAAGCATCCTTACATGGAGCTTGCGGCCAAGTTGCTCGATGAGATTCGGTTTGCCAAGCGCGCCATGCAGCGCCCGGAAGATGTGGTGGTGATGCCAGTGTCGTTCAACAGCGCCGACCAGGAAACCAACCCAATCGTCACGGCCGATGGCAAGACGTTGTTCTTTTCCTCAGACCGAGCACGCTCCAACGGATCCAACCATGGCCGCTTGGACCCGAACACGCAGCGTCATTACAACGACATCTATGCCTCCCAGTTGCAAGAAGACAGCACATGGGGCGAGCCTCAATTGGTGGATGTGGGGGTGAACCATCACGCCTATGCCGTGAACGTGGATGCATTTGGCACCAAAATGATTCTCACCGACGACGACGGGTGGACCTCCGAGTTGAAGGCTTCCGAGCTTGGCGCCAGGGGATGGTCGCAGGCAGAACCATTTTTCTTGGACAAGCACATCCCCAACCAAGGCCAAATGGCCTTCTTCCCGGATGGCAACCGCTTGGTGGTTAGTCTGAAAAGAAGGCGGGGAGAAGGTGGATTCGATCTGTACGAAAGCGCCAAGACGGAGGATGGAGGATGGACCAAACTCGCGTCTCTCGGCTCTCGTGTGAACACCTGGGGCGACGAAGTCACTCCCTTTGTGGCGGCAGATGGCCAATCCATCTTCTTCGCGTCGAATGGCTTGCAGGGCATGGGTGGGTTTGATGTGTTCAAGACCACGAGCAATGCAGCGGGCGGATGGTCGGAACCTGAGCATTTGGGCTTCCCAGTGAACAGCGTGGACGACGACATGGCGTTTGTCGTGGGAGCCAAAGGCGAGCTGGGATACGTCTCTTCTCGCAGGGACGTAACGCGCGGAGACTTGGATGTGTTCGAAGCGCGGTTCGGGGCGCGTGGGTTGCTTGAGCGTGAGATGATTGTGTTGACGTTGGATGCCAACGACCTGTCGGCTGGTTCAAGGCCTTCAACTTTGGTGTTGCGTGACACGACGTCCAACAGGGAAGTGGAGCGCATTGAACTGGATCCGGCCGAAGACGTCTACCGAATGCTTTTGCCTGTGGGCGCAGTGTACTCGCTTGAGAGCGAGTACGCGGTGTCGTTGGAAGGAGGATCCCAACCACTCACCCGCCTCATTGAAGTGCCCAAGGAGTTGTCTTCGGAAGTCCTCGCGCTGGATGCTTCGACGATCTATCCAGAGTTGGGCCAGGAAGGAGTGGCGGCCGAAGATGCGTACGTCGTGATGAACACCGAGACGGAAGTGGAGGAGATGGTTGCTGAAGAAGTCGAGGAGATTCCAAGCATTGAAGAGCCGTCGGAAGTCGTGGTCGCTGATCCGTTGGAAGCCGTGGAGGAACCTGTGGAGGTGATCGAAGAAGCCGTTGAAAAGCCCGTGGCTCAGGCATCGATTGTCGATGCGCCCATTTGTGACATGGCGCTCTTGCAGGAAAGTGGGGCGAACATGTTGTACGCCATTCAGCTTTACAGCGGCCAAATCCACACCGAGCGAATGGACCTTGCACCGCTTCTCGATGCGATTGAATCTGCGTTGAAATCGGGTCCTCGCACCATTGTCATTGAGGGCAGTTCTTCCGACGGCCCATCCACCCGCGAGGGTGGGAACGAAGGGTTGGCGTCATCCAGGGCGATGAACGTATTCCTTCGTTTGCGGTCTGGCTTGAGCGAGCGAGGGTTGACTTACAAGACAGATTACCGGATGAAGGTGATTGCACGGGTTCAACCGGACGGGGCCACGCTCGAGGCATTCCGTGCAACTGGCACCAACCAAGCCTCGTTTCAGTACGTGCGCGTTGATTTGAAAGACGCATGAGCTGGGAGGACGGCATTCAAGGCCTTCATTTGAAGAGGCCTTTGGTGTTCTTCGATTTGGAGACCACCGGAACCCAAGTGGGTGTGGATCGAATTGTGGAAATGGCCATGATCAAGCTTCAGCCGGACGGTTCGGTCATCAAGAAGCCTGAACAACCCGGCAAGGAGCACCGCATTTTGGTCAACCCCGAAATGCCCATTCCCTTGGAGTCGAGCCTGGTTCATGGCGTGTACGACGAAGACGTGAAGGATGCACCCACCTTTGGTCGGATTGCGCCGGGTCTCCTGAAATGGTTGCACGGGTGCGATTTGGGCGGGTTCAACAGCAACCGGTTCGATGTGCCCATGTTGGCTGAGGAATTCCTGCGTGTGGGGATCGACTTTGGCATCGAAGGGCGGAACCTTGTGGATGTCCAAAACATCTTCCACAAGATGGAACAACGCACCTTGAGGGCCGCGTACAAGTTCTACTGCGACAAAGACCTGGAAGGAGCGCACGAAGCCCTGCCGGACACGCTGGCCACGGTGGAGGTGTTTCTCGCGCAACTCGTTCGTTACGAATCGAAGACAGTGATGGACAGTCGAGGAGAGACGGTGGGCCCTGTGCCGTCCAACATGGATGAATTGAATGCCTTTTGTCGCATGCGCAACAACGCGGACCTCATGGGCCGTTTGGTGTACGACGACGAAGGCCACGTTCGGTTCACCTTCGGCAAATACAAAGGCGAGCTCGTGTCTGCCGTGTTGGCGAAAGATCCTGGCTACTTCGGCTGGATGATGAATGGGGACTTCCCGCGCTACACCAAGCGCGTCATGCAACAAGTCAAGGACGGTCAGTTGTGAGTTCACGACGCATCGCGGTCTTGGTCTCCAACGACCTCAACCACGACCAGCGCGTCAGGAAAACGTGCGAAACGTTGGTGGAGGCAGGTTGGACGCCGGTGCTGGTGGGTCGCGAAATGAAGGGGTCCAATCCCTACAGCGGTCCATGGGAAGCTCACCGCCTGACGTTGAGACACCACGAAGGCCCTTGGTTTTACCTCGAGTTGCAAAAGGGTTTGCGGTCATGGCTTCGTGAACACGGCCCAGGCTTGGGGGCGATTTGGTCCAACGATCTAGACACTCTGTGGCCCGCGGTATCGCATGGCCGCCTTCCAGTGGTTTACGACAGCCACGAGTATTTCACCGAAGCCGCGGGGCTGACCGGGAAACCCTTGAAGCGTGCGATTTGGTTGGCCTTGGAGCGTTGGTGCATGAAGCGACTTCCTGCGATGATCACAGTCAACGAACCCATCGCGGCGGAATTTCGAAGGAAGTATGGACTGCCAGTACGTGTGGTACGGAACATGCCCAGGCTTCAGGGTCTCGTCCAAGTGGAGGGGCGGACGGCGTTCGAGAAGCACGGGGTGCCGACGGACCTGCCCATTGCGTTGATGCAAGGCGCGTACATGGACCGTGACCGCGGGGCGGCTGAAGCCGTGGCGGCGTTGCCGGGCATGCCTGGCATCCGGCTCGTGTTGGTGGGGGCAGGAATTGAATGGGAAGAGGCTGCCGCGCAGGTGGATGACCCTCGATTCGAATCGCGGTTGCATTGCATCCCAAAGCTTCCATTCGAAGACTTGCGGGAGTTGACGGCCTCGGCCGACGTGGGACTGAGCCTGGACCAAGGAGGGCATGGCAATTACGAGATGAGCCTGCCCAACAAGCTGTTTGATTTCATGCATGCGGGGTTGCCCATGGTTGTGACGGCACGCAAACAAGTGGCCGAAGTTGTCCAGACACATCGTCTGGGTGAGGTGATTGAAACTGCCGATCCTGACAGCTTGAAGCGCGCCGTTGACACGGTGCTCTCAGTGCCTCGGGACGTGTGGCATTCGAGGGCGATGGCCGCGCGTGACGTTCATCATTGGGACGTGGACGCGCCGAAACTGTTGGCCACCTTGGAGGACTGCTTGAAGGCCCATTTGGCGGGCAACCAAACGGCCTGAGCCAACCTCACTGGAAGGGGCGTTCGGCCTTGCTTCATGCGCCACTCTTCGAAATAGAGCGACGCATGGAATTGACGAGAAAGCCCCCCGGAACCCACTTGGGCCAGCGTCCATTGGGGGTGGCATTCGATCGGCTTGTGGCGCAATTTCATGTCCAACAGCCATGCATAGTCTCCCAGCACCTTGAGGCTGGCATCAAACGGCAGCTCATTCAACCAAGCGCGCGGCGCCCACAGGCCTTGGTGGTGGATGGTGTTGCGCCACCACAGGGCCTTGCTCCAGCTTGGCGAAAAAACGGAGGGGACGCCTGCCTCTCGACGTGCGTCGGTTGCCACGGAGGCAGCCAGGCCTGCGTCCTTCGAAAGGGTTTGCAGGCGGGCCATGGCTTCGTTGACGCCGTCCGGATTCGGGCAATCGCCCGCCCCCAAGAACCACACCCAATGCCCCTTTGCGAGGGTGACGCCTCGATTCATGGCGTCGTACACGCCATCGTCGGTTTGGGCGATGAGGTGGGTGACAAGGCCTGAGAATTCGGCCAAGGCAGCGACACTGCCGTCGCTGGATCCGCCGTCCACGACGATGCACTCCATGCGTTGAAGGCATTCGATTGGCAACGACTGCAAGGCGCCGAGCGTGGTGTAGAGCCCTCGCCGGTCGTTTCGGACCGGCACAACGACGCTCAGCAAGGGGCGTCCCGTCATGCGTGGCTGTCGATGAGCCGTTCGCCTTCGCACTTCAAGGTCCTACCCGGCCGGCGTTCGATGGACGTCCAATCGTGCGTGGCCATGACCAACGAGCGCCCTTGCTTGGGCAGTTCATGCATCAACGTCAGAATCTCTTCGGTCGTCTCGGGATCCAAGTTTCCAGTAGGCTCGTCGGCCAACAGGAGGGGTGGATCGTTCAGCAAGGCACGGGCGATGGCGACGCGTTGTTGTTCGCCGCCACTCAATTCGTGGGGCATCTTGTATCCCTTGTGGGGCAACCGCACCATGGTCAGTACCTCCTCGATTCGGGACTTCATGGTGCCACGGTTGCTCCATCCGGTGGCTTTCCGT
>CAZKGY010000051.1:0-8740 GCA_964552305.1 uncultured Comamonadaceae bacterium | reverse complement strand
TTTGTTCGTAGGCCTCGTAATCGCAGTTGTCTGTGACCTGGACTTCGTAGGTGATGCTCTCTTCTGGTCCCACGAGGTGTGACAGCTCGTCGTCCACGAAATCGGACCAGGCAATTTGGTAAGGCGGTTGCCCTCCCTCGATGCCCAACGTGATGAACGTCTCTGCCCCATTGCAGAGCAAGGTGTCGTTGGGCATCGTCAAAGCAAGCGGCTCGTATGGAACATCGAACAAGCCTTGGAGGTACATCTCACGACCGCATCCATCCTCCAAATACACCTCCATCAACGAGCTTGTCAAGGCCCCATACGTGACACAAGGATCTTCGCCATAATCGAGGCCATTGATGGACCAATTGTAGGTCACTGGTGGGTACTCGTAGTCGGGATCTTGGATGAGCTCGACGCAGACTTCGGCCGTTTCGTCGCAAGGCACCGTGACCAGCTCGGGCATGGTCGCCTCGAGCGGAGGCGTATCGTAGATGACGATTTGAATTTGGCTTTCGATGGTGCCGCTGACCACCTTCAAGTTCAGGACTTCTGTGCCTTCGTCAATGAAATCTTGAGGCACCTCAAACGTCAGAGACATGCCGTATTCCCCCACCGGAATGGCTGCGGAACTCGGCAAGCCCAGGATGTCTTCGTCCAACGTCGCCTCTGAGCCTTCGGCGGCAATCAAATCGAACGGGAAGGGGAACAACGAGGATACGGCGCAAGGGCGGCTGATCGTGATGGTGGCGGGACCGCAATCCTCCCAAGCGCAGTAAATGATGTTCTCGTCGTCCGGATCGGGGTCGCAATCAGGCGACGCTTGGGATTCGTACGTGGTGGGAATGGGCGAACCGAAACTTCCCTCCTCCAAGATCACGACCGAATCGAGAATCGTGTCGCTGCCGTCACCGATGGCCAACTTGATGTGGTACGTCTCTCCGCAAATCACTGGGTACACCGCCGTGAGGACTGTCGTGTAGCCGTTCATGCAGATGTCTGGCGACTCGTTCAAGATGTAGTACTCCGCATTCAGGGCCCCGTTCACCGAGCTGATGGTGATGGGCAACTCAGGGTCCGAGTTGGGCACGCTGGCAATGTTGATGGCTTGTCCGGGAAATGCCGGCGGGGCGTCGTAAGTCCCAGTGATGCCCGCACCCGAGAGAAAGAAGGCAAAAATGTCGTTGTACTGCGAATTTTCCCAAGCCTCGTACTCGCTGGAACCAAACACGTAGTTGAACGAAACGTAGTCGCCTGCAGGGTCAAAATCGAACTCCAACACGCACAAGTCATTCACGCTCGAGACGGAGAACGCTTGCCCGATCAACGGAGGCACGCTGTTGGCAATGTCGAGAAGGTCAGGGTCAGTGGGCGTGCCACCCTGACATCCCCCACAACCAAGCCCTGCGCAAAATGCGTCAGCGGCATTGCCCGAACTCAGAACCAAACCGCCTTCGATGGGGAAATTCACCGACTCCCCTCCTGTCATGTAACCAATCTGGTCGAGGGAGCCTGTGAATTGAATGTTCGTTGCCGAGACCCCTTCCCCAAGCAACACGTCGTTGACGTATTGCGCCGGGGTCAAACTTTGGTCAACGTCTACTTGGGCGAGGACTGCAGCCCCCGACAAAAGCGTCGCGGACAACAACAGGCCACTACGAATGTGGAAAAAAGTCATGCAGGAGAGAAAGTTCTTCGCTTTCCCGCAAGATAAGGCAACAAGACGAGGTATTCGGCTCGCTCAGGCGAAGTCAACCAGGGCCGACGACAGCTTTTTGCGGGCGTGGAAGATGCGGGATTTCACTGTTCCCATGGGAATCTCCATTTCCTCCGCGATCTCGTCGTAATGGTACCCATCCAGGAACATCGTGAATGGCTTGCGAAAATCTGGTTTCAGACCGTCGATGGCTTCAAGGATGTCGTTCTCGTTGATCACCGTCGTTACCGTGTCGGCGCGGTAGTTCTGGCTCGCGTTGATGAAGAACTGGTTGTCCGTGCTGTCCAACACCGTGTTCTGGAACTTCTTGCGCTTGTAGTTATTGATAAAGATGTTGCGCATGATTGTATAGAGCCACCCTTTCATGTTGGTTCCCTCCTTGAAGTTGTTTTTGTACCTCAGCGCCTTCACCATGGTGTCTTGGACGAGGTCGTCTGCGTCTGCGCCGTTCCGGGTGAAACCAAGGGCAAAACCACGGAGGAATTCCGACTGGCTGACGAGGAGTTGGTTGAATTCAAGGGTGCTCATGACAAATCCATTGTTTGTTTAACCTTCGAGCCGAAAGATTAGACAAAAATTCCGTCGGGCCAATTTTTTGTTCAACTATTTTCCAAAATCGTTCAACAAAATATTTTAAGTAGCTGAAAATCAGTCAATAACACTTATCAACAAACATAAGGAACCGAAAATCAGGCAAACAAGGCTCCAACCAGCGCCCCTCCCGTCTCGTGAACAGAGACGCAATCGTTCCCTGAGGCATGTTTGAACACGGCCCCGCCAAGGAAAAACTTGACCCCTTGGCCTTGGAAGGCACGGCCAATTCGGTTGATGTACTCTTGGGCCTGGCTTTCCGAGGGAGATGTGGTGCAGTACGTGACGAACTTGGCTTCCGGGAACTGGCCGGCGACGGCTTCGAGGTCTTCAAAGGGCACACTCTGGCCAAGGAAAATGCTCCTCATGCCATTGGCCTTGCACAATTGGTGCAAGAACAGGAGCGAGATGTCGTGGATTTCACGCTCCGGCAAATAAAGAACCACGGGGGCTGCCTCGTCGTCGAACGACAACTCGGACGCGTGGATCTGGGCGAACAACATCTGACGGAACAAATTGCTGATGAAGTGTTCGTGCGCAGGACAAATGGCGTCCGTCAGCCACAATACACCAACCTGGGCCAAAAAGGGCAGACACACGCTCAAAACAGCGCCCTCGAACCCATGGCGATTCACGCTTTCATCCATGGTCTCTCGGAACAGCTTTTCGTCGTAGGACAGCATGGCGACCTTCAGCCGTTGCTGCGCCAGCACGTCGAGGTCGGTGGACGTCTCCGTTTTTTCGCCGCGCACCCTCGAAACGAGCTCCTCTTCCGACAGATCCGCGATTTTGGAAATCTTCATGCCGCGCTCCACCAGAAGGCTCACGTTCAGCAAACGTTTCAAGTCGTCCCCTGAGTACGTGCGGATGTTCGTGGCCGACCGGGTAGGATTCAACAACTCGTAGCGTTGCTCCCACGCGCGAATGGTGTGCGCCTTGACCCCCGTCAGATTCTCCAAATCCTTGATGGAAAACTCCTGCTTCACTTGACTCTCTTGGTGGTTGTGCCTTGGGTTCTGGAGAAAAACAAGGAAGCCGGCGTTTTGTTTCGAATCATAGATTTGTCGCATGGCTTCCATTCGGTTTTTTCAAGCTCCAAGCAAAGCGCTGCATCCGTTCGATGCGCTGCGCCCTGTGGAATCGCTTCATTTTGGGGTGCGGTCCATTGCAAATCAATGGCATGAAGCGCTTTTGAGCAAACCGACGTCGACCGCGCTTCATCCCCAGCTGCTGCCCACCGACGAGGCAGTCGCCGTGATTCAGAACATGCCGGAAGACGCCACCTGGACTTGGGAAGGGATTTGCTTGGCACAAACCGGGCAAGGACAAACCGTGGCCCACGACGGATCGCCCGAGAATGCCTGGCTGGCCGATGCCGCCCAGTTGTTCGAATGCGCAGGAGCCGGCCTCAAGGCCGACTTGCCCAGGCTTCGGGGTGCTTGGCGGTTGCGGCCACTGCAAGAGGAAGAACGCGATTCTTGGTTGACCAAGGGCATCGTGGTTCACGGTCCCATGGATCAGGTGTTGGTTGGACCTGGGGCCGTTCTCCGGGATGCGTCGCTGAACACGGAGCAAGGACCGGTGGTCTTGGGCCCTGACAGCGAGGTCATGGAAGGATGCCGCATCCGCGGCCCCTTCGCACTCGGGGAAGGATCCGTGCTGCGCATGGGGTCGCTTGTGTATGGCCCGACCACGGTGGGACAAGGATGCAAGGTCGGCGGCGAATTGAGCAATGTGGTCATCCACGATTGGTCGAACAAAGCCCATGGAGGGTTTTTGGGCAACGCCGTCCTCGGTTCGTGGTGCAACCTGGGCGCTGAAACGACCTGCAGCAACCTGAAAAACACCTACGGCGAGATCGCCGAGTGGGATGAAGGCCTCCGTGCGTTTGAGACCAAAGGGAGAACCTTTTGTGGCTTGCTGATGGGCGACCACAGCAAAACCGGCATCCACACAGCATTCTCGACGGCAACCGTCGTGGGCGCGATGTGCAACGTCTTTGGCGACGCCACCCCCCTCCGAAACCTGCCTTCGTTTTCATGGGGCGGCCAGAACGAGCAAGTGCATGACCTAGAACGGGCCTTGCAGACCGCCAAAAAGGTCATGGCACGTCGCAACCAAGCGATGGATGCCGAGACCGAAGCCCGCATTCGAGAGGCCTTCGCCGCCACAAGGGGCTGACAACCTGACGCATTTTGTCACGTTTCGAGGCGAAAGGGCGATTGGCTCGTGAGGTTTTTGACAGGATGACACCCTCCCCTGCTTTGGCACGGGGTTTGGACCCAACGCGGTGCGTCCTTGACGACGATTGAACCCACAAACCCCTCGCATGAGATTCAGCGACACCCAAGACCAAGACTTCATTCCGATTTTGACCGAGGAAGACGAAGCAGCCATCAACGAAAGCCCTCTTCCCGACTCGCTGCCCTTGCTCTCCCTTCGAAACACCGTCTTGTTTCCCGGGGTGGTGATTCCCATCAGCGTGGGTCGAGACCGCTCCATCCGACTCATCAAAGACGCGACTAAGGCTGAGACCGTCATCGGCGTCATCAGCCAAAAGGAAGACGACACCGAAGTGCCTGGGCCTGAAGACCTCAATGCGGTTGGCACCGTGGCCCGCATCCTCAAAATGTTGAAGATGCCCGACGGCACCAACACCGTCATTCTGCAAGGACAGCAGCGCTTCAAGTGGACGACCATCACCCAGGAGGAACCCTACCTCAAAGCCACAGTGGAGGCCTACGGTGGCATCGAAGAACCTTTGCCAGAAGAGGAATCCAAGGCCATGGTTGAGAGCTTGCGGGACTTGGCGGTGGAGATCATCGAACTCAGCCCCAACATCCCGACCGAAGCCGCGGAAGCCATCCGTGGCATTGACCGCCTCGGGTTTTTGGTCAACTTCATCGGCAGCAACATGCAAGTGGGTGTGGAAGACAAGCAAGGGCTGCTCGTCGAGGTGGGCCTTCGCGAACGCGCCCAAAAGGTGCTCGAATTGCTCCACCGCGAAAAGCAGATGCTCTCCTTGAAGCAAGACATTCAGCGCAAGGTCAAAACGGACCTCGACCAGCAGCAACGCGAGTTTTTCCTTCACCAGCAGATGAAGACCATCCAGGACGAGTTGGGTGCCAACCCCCTGAAGGAAGAAATTCTCGACAAGCGCGCAAGGGCCAAGGAAAAGCAATGGCCCGATCACGCCCAACAAGCGTTCGAGAAGGAGGTGAGCAAGCTTGAGCGCATGAATCCGCAGGCGAGCGAATACAGCGTGCAATCCAACTATTTGGACACCTTGTTGGAGTTGCCTTGGAACCACGTGTCCAAAGACAACTTCGACTTGAACCACGCCCAAGCCGTGTTGGACGCCGACCACTACGGCCTCGAACAAGTCAAGGAGCGAATCATTGAACACTTGGCCGTGCTCAAGATGAAGGGAGACATGAAGGCCCCAATCCTTTGCCTCTACGGACCTCCAGGCGTCGGGAAAACCTCGTTGGGCCGAAGCATCGCAGAAGCCTTGGGACGCAAGTACGTGCGCATGAGCCTTGGCGGGTTGCGCGACGAAGCAGAAATCCGTGGCCACCGGAAAACCTACATCGGCGCGATGTGCGGCCGGGTGCTTCAAAATTTGAAGAAGGCGGGCACGTCCAACCCTCTGTTTGTGCTGGACGAAATCGACAAGCTGGGCAGGGACCATCATGGAGACCCCTCTTCTGCCCTGCTCGAAGTGTTGGACCCAGAACAGAACCACACCTTCCACGACAACTACCTCGATCTGGACTACGACCTGAGTCAGGTCATGTTCCTCGCCACCTGCAACGATTTGAGCGCCATCCAGCCCGCGCTGCGTGACCGCATGGAAATCATCGACGTCAGTGGATACACCCTCGAGGAAAAGGTGCAAATCGGCAAAAGGCACTTGCTCCCCAAGCACCTCAATGCGTCCGGGCTGCCTTCCGCCAGCTTGAAGGTCCCCCAGGCCACCATCGAAGCGGTCGTCGAGCAATTCACCAACGAAAGTGGCGTGCGAGGACTCGACAAACGCCTGGCCAAACTCGTGCGTCACCGGGCCAAACAACTTGCACTCGAGGAAAGCCACGACATCGAAGTCGTCCCCGGAGACCTGAGAGGCATTTTGGGCATCGCCCGGGAGAAAGACCGCTACGAAGGCAACGACGTCGCAGGCGTGGTCACCGGATTGGCTTGGACCCCACGCGGCGGGGACATCTTGTTCATCGAATCGTCCTTGACCCGTGGCAAAGGAAAATTGACGCTCACGGGGAACCTCGGGGACGTCATGAAAGAGAGCGCAGTCATCGCGTTGGAGCACTTGAAGGCCCATGCCGATTGGCTGGGGTTGGATCAGGCGTTGTTTGACCAATGGAACGTGCACATCCACGTGCCCCAAGGCGCCATCCCCAAAGACGGCCCTTCCGCCGGCATCACCATGCTCACGGCCTTGGCCAGCGCCTTCACCCAGCGGAAGGTGAGGAAATACCTGGCGATGAGCGGCGAAATCACGCTGAGGGGGCAAGTGCTGCCTGTGGGTGGAATCAAGGAGAAAATCCTCGCGGCCAAGCGCGCAGGCATCAAGGAAATCATCCTCTGCGAGAAAAACAGGCAAGACGTGGAGGACATCAACCCGCGTTACATCAAAGGATTGACATTCACCTACGTCAACCACATGCGAGAAGTGGTGGATCGTGCGTTGTTGAGTCAAAAGGTGGATGCCCCCTTGACCATCGAAGCAACGTAACTTCCCCCCGACCATGAATGCACGCACCCTGTTTTTGATCGCCTGGCTCTCCTGTTGGCTCGTGCCAAACAGCTGGGGACAATTGCCCGGCGACGTGCCCTTGTCCCCTGCGTGGGACGTGGCGGCCTCCCCACACGCCGCCGGCATTGGGGGCGCGGATGTGGCGCCCAGGCAAGGCGATGGATGGACCATGGCCTACCACCCCGCGGCGATGGACACCACGGTGCCCATGCACATCCATGTGGCCAACGCCGATTTCCTGGGCATGCACACGGGCGCAGCCATTTTGCCTCTTCCTCACCGCAACCGACGGTCGTCGCACGTGGGCGTCCGATTTGCGTCGTACGGCGAGTTTCAGCGCACTTTGGCCAACGGCCAATCCGACGGCACGTTCTCAGGCGGCGACTACATTGCCCAATACGGCACGGCGTGGGCCATCGATTCGTTGTGGCATCTCGGGATCACAGGGTGGCTGGGGGCCAGAAATTTGGAGCGGGTCACTGCCGGCGTGGCGGGAGCAGATTTTGGCATCGTCAGACGGAGCCGCAATGGATTGGGCGCCGTGGGTGTGTTGCTTTCCAACATCGGCTTACAAGAAGATTTTTCTGGCATCATGCCGGAAGGAAGGTTGCCGCACCATCTGCAAATTGGGCTGACCCAAGGATTTCCCAACGCGCCGTTCACCTTCCACCTCAGGCTGCAACGCCTGGAAACGTGGAACCTCGCCCCTGAGGGAACGTACGACGACGGCTTCGACCCGTTGACTGGCGAGGTCATCCCCAACGACACGTGGGTGTGGGGCGACCAACTTGCGAGGCACATCGCCGGAGGCGTTTCCCTGAAGTTGGGTCCTCACTTGCGCGGTTACATGGGATACAACCACCACGTCCAAACGAGCATGGTGGCCGCTGGACGGCCGGGGCTGACTGGGATGTCGTTTGGCATGCGAGGGAAATTTCGGTGGTTCGACTACAGCATCGCCCGGAGCAACCACCACCTTGCAGGCAAGACCACGCATCTGGGCTTGATTTTCGCATGGCCTGAATCGGTGGACAACTCAGGCGCTTCGGCGTCCAAAATCTAGGACTCACCTCCTATCTTCGACGCATGGGCAAACGCCGCATCAACATCGCCATCGACGGCCATTCAAGCGCCGGCAAGAGCACCATGGCCAAGACGCTGGCCAAGGAGTTGAATTACGTGTACGTGGACACAGGTGCCATGTACCGTGCTGCAACGCTGCACGCCATGAAAGAACGCAGCGTGGTGGATCGTGAGGTGAACGAAGTGGGATTGAGGGCTGGCCTCGACCGCATGTTTTTGTCCTTTCGCTACAACCCCCAAAGCGAACAATCCGAGATCCATCTAAATGGCCAGAACGTGGAGAAGGAAATCCGCTCCATGGAGGTGGCCCAAAAGGTGAGCCTCGTCGCCAAAGTCCCGGAAGTGCGCACCAAATTGGTGCACATCCAACAACGCATGGCCGAAGGCGGAGGCGTCGTCATGGATGGCCGTGACATTGGCACCGTGGTGCTGCCCAAGGCAGAGTTGAAAATTTTTATGACCGCCGACCCCGAAACGAGGGCGTACAGGCGGTTGCGCGAATTGCAAGAAAACGGGAAAAACGTGTCCTACAACGAGGTGTTGGAGAACGTGCTTGAACGCGACCGAATCGACTCCGAAAGGGCGGTGGCTCC
>CAZKGY010000050.1:0-8746 GCA_964552305.1 uncultured Comamonadaceae bacterium | reverse complement strand
TTGCGGAGTGGAGCAGGCGTATTTGGCGGGCAAGACCGATTGGCGCAAGCCGCTGAGCTGCCACCTGTATCCGATCCGAGTGAAAGAACTGGTGGACTTCACGGCGTTGAACTACCACCAATGGTCCATTTGTGAGGCGGCCAAACTGTGTGGCAGCAAACGATCCCTGACGGTGCTGGAGTTCTGCAAGGATGCTTTGGTGCGACGGTTTGGGGAGGATTGGTACAACGAAGCGTTGGAAGTTCAACAAGCATGGCAAGCGTCCTCAGGGTCCTCTTCTTGATCGCGTGCTCGCCCTGGTTGGGGGTCAGCGGACAATCCCTGCCGGAGGGCTGGGCTGTTGAGGGCCACGCCATGGTCCTTGGGGTGGACTCCACCCGCGTGTACGTGGCGCAGGCTGACGGCAACCTCTCGGCATCCGAGGCCATGCTAGCCCCTTGGACCGTGTGGTCGGCGCCGTGCACTGGGGGTGACCTGACCCCCCTCGATCTCAAACCCATGCGCCCGGAATCGTGGGCTTCCATCGGATTCATCCAGCACGTCTCCGTGGACCCTTCTGGTGGTCGGGCGGTGCTCAGCGCCCGAAGAAGCATGGGTGAAGAAGGGGATTTGGACTTGTTTGTGTCCCACAAACTCCCTCCCAAAAGGCGATCCGAAGGGGTGACCTGGACGGAGCCCGTCCCTTTGGATGGGTTGAACACCGTGGCGGATGAAGCGTTGCCACACTGGCATGAGGGAGCGATACGCTTTGCCACCAACGCGTCCGGATCGTTCGAAGTCCGTGAGGCATCTTGGCGGACCCAGTGGTTGCGTCACGAGCCGGCTTTGGGGGAAGCCATCATGCCTTCGGAGGCGTGCTCGGCCATCGAAGCGATGCCCGGCTTGACGTGGGTCACGGCCCTGGATCCTGTCACGGGTCGTTGGGTGGTGCGCGCCTTGAACCATCCTGAACCCGAGGCGACCATGGCTGAGGGGTGGACCTTGTGCCTGGACCTTCCGTCATCGGCGTCCTCAGCGAGGGGTGAACGGTTGTTGGTGCGCCACGCCCAAACCCGACGCCTGCGCACGGTTTTGGAGACGGATTCCAAGGGGTGCGTGTCTTTGGAGGGACTCCCCTCGGGAGAGGCGTGGGTGTTTGAGTGGCAACCCAGCGAAACCAGACAGGGTGAGGAGGCTGTCGCGGCCACGGTGTTTTCTCCCGACGGGGTGGCGACGAGGTCTTACGTGTTGGAGGGGGCCAATGGTTGGGCGTTTGTCTTTTTGCCGTTGGACGCCATCGCGGCAATGGGCATGCGGGAGGGTGCGGACGGCAGCCAATGGCCATGGGTTCCTCAACACGTGGTGTTTTTCGCGCGAGGTGCGAGTGAGCCCACGTCAGAAGCCGCACGTGCCTTGGGTGCATGGTTGGTCGGGGGCGTGGAGGTGGACTCGGGCAAATGGCAAGTCGTGGGGCATGCAGACAACACCGGCAACGAGGAGGACAACCAGAAGTTGAGTTTGGCCAGGGCTCGGGCCGTGGCGAACCGATTGGAGGAGGCATGGGGCGTGGATGCCGAGGCCTTGGTGGTGTCGGGCAAAGGGAGCACTGTGCCCATGGGGAAAAACCCTGAACGAAACCGCCGCGTGGAGGTTCGTTGGGTCCCTGCCTTGCAGTAATTTCGCGCCATGCTCATCCAACTCATGCGCTCCAAGCTTCATCGCCTGACTGTGACCCAGGCTGATTTGAACTACATCGGGAGCATTTCTTTGGATCCAGATTTGATTGAAGCGGCTGGCCTGTACGAGGGCGAGCGGGTTCAAATCGTCAACATCAACAACGGCGAACGCATTGAGACGTACGTGATTGAAGGCGAGCGTGGCACGGGCCAAGTGTGTTTGAATGGGCCTGCAGCCCGAAGGGTGCAACCTGGTGACGTCATCATTGTCATTGCATACGCCTTGTTGACCCCAGAAGAGGCCCAAGGATTCAAACCCACCGTGCTCTTTCCCGACACCGAGACGAACCGCCTCGCATGACTTGGAATAAGGTCCTCACCACGCTCGTGTTTTTTGGCATCGGGGTGGCCTTGTTTTGGCTCGCCATGCAGGGCGTTGAGGACCCGGAGGCCTTGAAACGCGACATGCGCTCGGCGCAATGGTGGGGCATTGCCGCGTCGTTCGTCATGGGCTACCTGGCCATTGTGTCTCGGGGTTGGCGATGGAACCTGTTGCTCGCGCCGATGGGGCATCACCCGTCTCGGGCACGAAGCGTTCACGCCGTGGCGTTTTCCTATTTCGCGAACGCATTTGTCCCGCGATCCGGAGAGGTGGCCCGTTGCGCGGCGTTGAACCAAACGGACGACATCCCCGTCGACCAGCTGTTGGGCACGGTCATCACCGAACGCGTGGTGGACTTTGTGATGCTCTTTGGGTTGGTGGCTTTTGCGCTGGTGACCAACCTCGACGCGTTCTTGACGTTGATGGAGGCTGCACAGCTTCCTGCCTTGCCAACGTTGGTGTCAGCAGGGGTGTTGGGTGTGGCCATGTGCGTGCTGCTCTGGTGGCTCGCCAAGCAACAAGGCCGTTCTGGATTGGTGGGGAAGGCCGCCGATTTCTTGCATGGCATTGCCACGGGCATTCGCAGCGTGATGGCCATGGAACAACGAGGGTTGTTTTTGGCCCACACATGCTTCATTTGGGTCATGTACTTCTTGATGTCGTACGTGCTGTTTCTGGCGATTCCTGCGGTGAGCGACTTGGGCTTCACGGATGCGGTGCTGGTGATGGTTGCCGGCGGATTTGGCATGGTGTTGCCCGCACCGGGGGGCATTGGTTCGTACCACTGGGCAGTGTCTTTGGGATTTGCGGCTGTGGGCTACTCGGGCGACGTGGGTTTTGCAGTGGCCAACGTCGTTTGGCTGACCCAGACGGCGATGATTGTGCTGACAGGTGGATTGGGGTACGGGGTGTTGTTCCTTCATCGGTTGCGTCGTGGCTGATTCGCACACGCTAGACGCCGCGTTGGAACGCGTCTCCCGATGGCGGGGCGAGGGCCAGCAAATCGCATTCACGAACGGCGTGTTCGACGTGCTCCATGTGGGACACGTGGCCGTCTTGGAAGCGGCGGCGGCCGAAGGCGATCGCTTGGTTGTGGGCGTCAATTCCGACGCCAGTGTGAGGCGTCTGGGCAAAGGCGATGACAGGCCCATCCATGGACAAGCAAATCGAGCACGGCTGTTGGCAGCGCTTCGATGCGTGGATGCCGTGGTGGTGTTTGACGCCGACACCCCGCTTGCCTTGGTGCAGGCCATCGAGCCAGACGTCCTTGTCAAGGGTGGGGATTACGATCCCGCTTGCCTCAACCCCGACGACCCCTGCTACATGGTGGGCAGCGCCGAAGTGAGAGAATGGGGAGGACGTGTGGTGGCAGTTCCTCTAATGCCGGGTGAAAGCACCACGGCTACGCTGCAGCGCATCCGCAAGTCCTGAAACGAACACGCCTGGCTGAAGCCAGGCGTGAATCAGACGTTTTCTTCTTCCAAGAACTTGGTGGTGAAGTCGCCGTCTCGGAAGCGCTGGTTTTTCATCAAGCGCTGGTGAAACGGGATGGTCGTTTTGACCCCTTCGATGATGTACTCATCCAAGGCTCGTTGCATCTTGGTGATGGCTTCCTCCCTGGATTGCGCCACCACGATGAGCTTGCTGATCATGCTGTCGTAGTGGGGAGGGATCATGTATCCCGCGTACGCATGGGTGTCGACGCGTACGCCATGCCCACCGGGGGCGTGGTAATCGGTGATTCTCCCTGGGCTAGGAGCCCAATTGCGGTCGGGGTCTTCTGCGTTGATGCGGCACTGAATGCTGTGCAACTTGGGGAAGTGGTTTCGGCCACTGATTTTTTCGCCGGCGGCCAGCTTGATTTGTTCTTTGATCAAATCGTAGTCAATCACTTCCTCCGTGATGGTGTGTTCCACTTGGATGCGGGTGTTCATCTCCATGAAGTAGAAGTCGCGGTTGGCGTCCACGAGGAACTCCACGGTGCCCACGCCTTCGTACTTGACCGCCTCGGCCGCCTTGATGGCTGCTTCGCCCATCGCCTCGCGGAGCTTGTCCGTCATGTATGGAGACGGCGTTTCTTCCACGAGCTTTTGGTGGCGTCGCTGGATGGAACAATCGCGCTCACTCAGGTGACAGGCTTTGCCCCGGTAGTCCGAGGCAATCTGGATTTCGATGTGACGGGGTTCCACCACAAACTTCTCCATGTACATGCCGTCGTTGCCGAATGCCGCGCCCGCTTCCCGGCGCGTGGATTCCCAGCCTTCGGCGAGTTCTTCGTCGTCGTTGCACACCCGCATGCCTTTTCCCCCACCACCTGCAGTGGCTTTGAGCATGATGGGGTACCCAATCTCATGGGCACAAGCTTTGGCTTCTTCAAAGTCCGCCAAGATGCCTTCGCTGCCAGGAATGGTTGGCACGCCCGCGGCTTTCATGGTTGCCTTGGCCGAGGCTTTGTCGCCCATGGCATTGATCATCTCCGGGCTCGCGCCAATGAACTTGATGTCGTTTTCGCCGCAAATGCGTGAAAACGTTGCGTTCTCGGAGAGGAATCCGTACCCGGGGTGGATGGCATCGGCGTTGGTGATTTCCGCGGCAGCGATGATGTTCGGGATGTTGAGGTAGCTCTGGGCACTCGGGGCAGGCCCGATGCACACCGCTTCGTCCGCGAACCGGACGTGCAGGCTGTCTTGGTCCGCAGTGGAGTACACGGCGACCGTGGAGATGCCCATCTCGCGACATGTGCGAATCACCCTGAGGGCAATTTCGCCGCGGTTGGCGATCAAAATTTTGTTGAACATGCGTTCAGATTCTGGTTGGGGAATCAAGAAGGATCGACCAAGAAGAGTGGCTGGTCGTACTCAATGGGTGAGTTGTCCTCCACGAGGACCTTCACAATTTTGCCTTGAATCTCGGACTCGATCTCGTTGAAGAGCTTCATGGCTTCGACCACGCACACGGTGTCGCCAGCCTTGATTTGGTCGCCCACTTCGACGAACACGTCTTTGTCGGGGGAGGGGCGGCGGTAGAAGGTGCCAATCATGGGTGACTTGATTTCCACCAAGTTGCTTGGGGCTTCTTCGGCCGGTGCGGCAGCGGGTGCAGCGGGTGCAGCAGGCGCCGCAGGTGCGACAGGCGCCGCGGCCACGGGGGCTGGTGCAGCGACCATGGCTTGAGGCATGGCTGCAGGCACTTGAATCGTCTGGACCACAGGCTCGGCGGCTTTGCCTTTGCCCTTGGGCATTTCTGATTTGATGGTGATTTTGAACTCTTTCTGTTCAATCTCCACCTCCGTCACGCCCGCGCGGGCGACGAATTTGATGAGGTCTTGGATTTCCGTCAGTTTCATGACATCTGAGGTTTTGCGGTTGAAAGGTAC
Source organism: uncultured Comamonadaceae bacterium (assembly GCA_964552305.1). GTDB lineage: Bacteria > Bacteroidota > Bacteroidia > Flavobacteriales_D > Sanyastnellaceae > UBA11663. The sequence continues at coordinate 3,333 of CAZKGY010000050.1, read as the reverse complement.
TCAAGCGAATTGCATTCACTTGGTTGCTTGGCCATCGTAGGCCCACTTGAGGTAAACAGAGCCCCAGGTGAACCCTCCACCGAAGGCGGCGAGGATGATGTTGTCCCCGCGCTTCAACTGGTCTTCCCAGTCAAACAAACAAAGGGGAATGGTGCCTGCGGTCGTGTTGCCGTATTTCTGGATGTTGATCATCACCTTCTCGGCTGGCAAGCCGGTCCGGCGTTGGGTCGCATCGATGATGCGCAGGTTCGCTTGGTGCGGCACCAACCATTTGACGTCGTCGGCCGTGAGGTTGTTGCGTTGCATCACTTCGTAGCTGACATCCGCCATGTTGGTGACGGCGGCCTTGAACACGGGCTGGCCGTCCTGGAAGATGAAGTGCTGCTTGGCATCGACGGTGTCGTGGCTTGCCGGACGGAGGGATCCCCCAGCAGGCATGCACAAAAAGTCGCCTCCCGCGCCATCGGAATGCAAAAGGCTGTCCATGATGCCGCAATCGCCTTCGTCTTTTTGAAGGAGCACCGCCCCGGCGCCATCTCCGAAGAGCACGCAGGTCGTGCGGTCGGTGTAGTCAATGATGGAGCTCATTTTGTCGGCACCCACGACCACCACGTTCTTGGCGGTGCCGTTTTCGACGAATTGTGCCCCAGTGGTCAGCGCGAACAAAAACCCGCTGCACGCCGCGCTCAAGTCGAAGCCCCACGCCTTTTTGGCCCCGGCCTTGTGCCCAATCAAGTTGGCGGTGGACGGGAACAGCATGTCAGGCGTGACCGTCGCACAAATGATGAGGTCGATGTCCATGGGGTCGAGTCCGGACTTCGCGCATAGCGACTTGACCGCCTCAGCACCCATGTCGGAGGTCGCTTTGTTGGGGTCTTTCAAGATGCGTCGTTCTTCGATTCCAGTGCGGGTGCGAATCCACTCGTCGGAAGTGTCGACCATCTTCTCCAAGTCTTGGTTGGTCAGCTTGTCTTCCGGCAGGTATCCGGCAACGCAGGTGATGGCAGCAGGCATGATTTCAGGTTGAATAAGGGCCAAAGGTAGAGGCCTCCTTCATGGCCTTGGTCGCAAGAAATCTTCACTCTTCAATGCGTGTCGTGGAAAAGTTCGGCGCACAAAAAAGGGAAGCCAAGCTTCCCTTCCTTCGGTTGTACCGAAAATGTGATGCGGCAATTATGCCTCTTCACGCTCCATCACCACCTTGCCCTTGTAGTAGAGCTTTCCTTCGTGCCAGTGGGCGCGGTGGAACATGTGAGGCTGCCCGGTCGTGGGGCATGTGCTCACGTTGGGGGCGGTCAATGAGTCGTGGGTGCGACGCTTCCGTGTGCGCGTCTTGCTCTGCCGTCTTTTGGGATGTGCCATGGTGCGTTAGTTGTCTAATCCTTTCAATGCTGCCCAGCGCGGGTCGATGTCGTCTGCTTGGTCTCCTTCTTCTGCCGACTCATCCTGCCACTCGGTCATGGCCAAGTCGCAGTCTGCTTCGTTGTCGTGGATGATTCGGGTTGGGCGAGCCAAGTGAACCATTTGAAAGATGGCTTGGGACAAATCCAACTCGTACTCGTTGGTTCCCAAAATCCACAATTCGTCTTCCATGGATGTTTCCTCGCCAAATCGGATGGAAATCCGATCGGACGCCGTCAATGGCACTTGAAGGGATTCAAGGCATCGATCGCAGGGGGCCTCCATGGTGGCTTCCAAGTCGAGCAACAACGTCATGGTCACGTCCAGCTTGTCCAGCAGCACGTCCACATGCCCTCGGACTTGGTCCACGTCAGAATGGGGAAAGCAAGCAAAGAACTCCGGGTCCACACGCATTTGGAATTCATGCTTTCCAGGCTTCAAACCCACAAAAGGGATGCGGTAATCTGCCAACAAATCCATGTCCTCCAAATTTGGGGAGTGCAAAGGTAGCGCATTCTACCCGCTTTGCCAAGCCAGTACCTCGGAATCAGCGACCCCTGTCGCGGTATTCTGGTTTCGGGGGGGCTACCTCGAGGGGATTTGCACTGATGGCGCGGTGGTCGAGGCGATGCATTCGTACGTCGCAAGCCATGCGGATGGCCTCTCGGAAGGAGTCTCCCTTGGCCGTTCCTTGCCCGGCAATGTCAAATCCCGTCCCGTGATCAGGGCTCGTTCGGACCACGGGAAGTCCAGCCGTGAAGTTCACCCCGCGTCCGAAGCTCATGGCCTTGAATGGTGCCAGGCCTTGGTCGTGGTACATGGCGAGCACTCCGTCGAACCCTTGGGAAGCCCCTGAGCCGAAAAATCCGTCCGCCGCGTAAGGGCCGAATGCCATGATGCCTGCGTTCCGTGCTTCTTCGATGGCTGGACCAATGATGCGCTTTTCTTCGTCGCCCATGACCCCGTTGTCGCCGGCATGCGGGTTCAGTCCCAGCACCGCCACCCGAGGGTTGGGAATGCCAAAGTCCCTGACCAAGCTTTCGCCCATCAGCCGAAGTTTGGAGACAATCGTCTCCGTGGTCAAATGGTGCGCCACGTCTTTCAATGCCACGTGGCCGGTGGCGACGCCAATCCTCAGCCCATCGCAGCACAAGAGCATGAGCACGTCTTTCACGCCCGCCACGTCTGCCAAGTACTCGGTGTGGCCGGGAAACGCAAACCCCGCTTGCCGAATGGTATCCTTGTTGATCGGGGCAGTCACCAGCACATCCACCTTGGTGTTGGCCAGTGCGGCAACGGCGGTTTCAAGGCTCGCCATCGCCACGGCACCTGCTTGGGTCGTGGCCTCTCCAGGTTGATGCTCAAACCCATCGTCGTCCATGGCCATCAGGTTGAGTTGTCCTGCTTTGGCCTGAGCCTCTTCGTCCACTTCGGACCACGTCAACCCTTCGAAGGCCACTTCGGCCAATGCCCTCGGGGCGTACACCACGGGGACCATGCCGGCCATGGATCGTTCGTCGCGCATGGCATCCGCCAACGCCTCCAGCCCGATGCCGTTCGGATCGCCACAGGAGATGCCGACCTTGATTTTTGAATTCTTGGGGTTCATGTGATGGGGTCAAAGGTAGCACCGACTAACTTGCTCATCCCATGCCCAACCAGCCTTTTCTGCCTGCACAATGGGGAATGCAGCCATTCCTTCGAGGGATCGTTCTGGCGATGCTGGGTTTGTGGGCATTGGCCGCGCACGCCACCCACAACAGGGCGGGCGAAATCACGTACACCCACGTGGCGGGATTCACCTACGAGGTGGTCATCACGACCTACACGAAAAGCAGTGCCCCCGCGGACAGGCCTTTCCTGTATTTGCGGTGGGGGGATGAGCCTGCAGGCGTGGTGTTGGACGGTCTGGCGAGAGAGCTGCCAGTGGCC
>CAZKGY010000049.1:0-9054 GCA_964552305.1 uncultured Comamonadaceae bacterium | reverse complement strand
GAGGCCATCCGTGCCGGGGCCAAGCCTGCGAGCAGCCCCGAAGCCACGGCGATGCCCAAGGCGAGCAACACACGCTGCGGACGCACCCCGAGCTGCAAGCCCACATCCAAGGCGTTGACCAACCACACCAACAACTGGATGGCCACCAAGGCCATGATGGCCCCAAACACGCAAAGAGCCACTGCCTCGAACAAAAATTGGATGAGGATCATGGCGTTTTTCGCGCCTAGCGCCTTTTGGACGCCAATGATCTTGGTTCGTTCACGAACGGACACAAACATGATGTTGGCGATGCTGAAGCAACCGACCAAGATGGCGAACGTCGCAATGAACCCACCCCCCAACGCGAGGTTGGAAAAAATGGTGTCCAAAATTCCGGTGAGCATGTCCATGCGGTTCACCGAGAAATCGTCGTCCTGACCGGGACGAACGTTGCGGACGCTTCGCAAGTGTTGCGTCAATTCGCTTTGCAACGCTGCGAGTGCAACCCCGGGCTTGGCTTTGATGGCCAATTGCGCGTCGTCGGCGTTTCTGACGTCGCAAATCCTCGGCGAGAACGCAGACGGAACAAGTGCAAATTCATCCAACCCAGTGGAGACGATGCTCTCCCCTTCTTGGGCAAGCACCCCGATGATTTCCACCCGGATGCCCTTCAACTTCATGGTTTCTCCGACTGCATCGTGCCTGCCGAACAGCTGCATGGCAATGTCGTGACCCACGATGGCCACGGCGCTTCCCGCCGCGCTCTCTGAATGCGTGAAGTACCGGCCGTGCACGATGTTCAAGCTGATGACCTTGTCGTAGTCGTGGGAGCCACCGCCGACAACCACGTTGGGCATTTGGTTGTTCCCCGCCTCGGCGGCCATGAACGATTTGTTCTGGTACATCCCCGCCTCAGCCAGGGTCAAACGGGGCATCAGACGGTCCAAGTCGGCTTCCGTGGGCGGACGGCGCTGGACGTACTTCCACCAAGGATAATCCTCTTCGCCTTCGGGCGTCCAGGGCCACTTGGTCACAAACAGCACGTTTTCGTCCAACATGTTGAAGGTGTCTCGAAGCTCACTTTCCAACGAGTCCACGACCGCGAACACGGAGCCAATCACAAAGATGCCTACCATGACCCCGAGAAGGCTCAGCATGGTTCTCAATTTGTTGGTCCAAATCGACTGCCAAGCAAACGACAGGCTCTCTTGCATGAGTCGAAACCAGAGCATGGGACGAAGCTACGGTCAGTCCGTCAAAACTTGAACTGGCGTTGTAGATTTGCGCCTCCAAAACCCTCCCCATGTCCGACACTCGACCCATCCGTTCAGCCCTCATTTCCGTGTTTCACAAAGAAGGGCTTGAGCCCATCGTGGAGGCCCTGAAGCAACTGAACGTCACCATTTACTCGACGGGAGGCACCCAAGCAGCCATCGAGGCCATGGGCGCCGAAGTGGTCCCCGTGGAGTCCATCACCGACTACCCTTCGATCCTGGGTGGACGCGTGAAGACCTTGCACCCCAAGGTTTTTGGTGGCATCCTGGGGAGACGAGGCCACGAGTCCGACATGCGTCAGATGGAGGAATACGCCTTGCCGGCAATCGACCTCGTGGTGGTGGACCTGTACCCGTTTGAGGCCACCGTGGCAAGCGGTGCGTCTGAGGCGGAGATCGTGGAGAAGATTGACATCGGTGGCATCGCACTGATTCGAGGCGCCGCCAAAAACTTCCAGGACGTGGTCGTCGTGCCCTCCATGAACGATTATGGCACCCTGACTGAGATCTTGCAGAATGGTGGAGAAACCACGCTGGCGCAGCGGAAGGCCCTCGCTGCCCGTGGGTTCCGAGTGAGTTCCCACTACGACACCATGATCCACGCCCACATGAGCGGCCAGCGTCTGGAATCGGGTGACGTCGATTGCCTCAACCTGAGCGTTCCTCATGCCCAAGGGCTTCGTTACGGGGAAAACCCGCACCAGCCCGCCAAATTTTTTGGCCACCTCGATGCCCTTCTGAAGCCCTTGCACGGCAAAGCCCTTTCGTACAACAACCTGTTGGACGTGGACGCGGCCGTTCAGCTGATGGAAGAATTCCAGGACGACGACCCCACGTTTGCCATCCTCAAGCACAACAATGCCTGCGGTTGTGCCACGAGAACCACCTTGGCTCAGGCCTACGTGGACGCCCTCGCCGGCGACCCCACGAGCGCCTTTGGCGGGGTGCTCATCGCCAACCGCACCATGGATGTCGAGACAGCCAAGAAGGTTCACGAACTGTTCTGCGAAGTGGTCATTGCTCCTGGGTTCGACGCGGACGCCTTCGAGGTGCTCGCCCAAAAGAAAAACCGCATCCTGCTCGAACGGCAAGCGGGGACACTTCCGGCTGCCACCGTGCGGTCAGCCCTGAACGGGTATTTGGTACAGCAACGCGACGTGGCCATGGAAGGCAGCGACACGTGGACCTGCACCACGACCCAAGCCCGGCCCGACAGCGCAGACGACTTGTTGTTTGCCTTGAAACTCGTGAAGCACACCAAGAGCAACACCATCGTCTTTGCAAAGGACGGACAATTGTTGGCCAGTGGAACTGGGCAAACAAGCCGGGTGGATGCCTGCCGTCAAGCGATTGAAAAGGCGCAGTCGTTCGGGTTTGATTTGAAGGGGGCCAGCATGGCTTCCGACGCGTTTTTCCCCTTCCCTGATTGCGTCGAAATGGCGGCCGAAGCGGGCGTCGTCGCCGTCATTCAGCCAGGTGGATCGATCAACGACCAAAAGAGCATCGATGCGTGCAACAACCTGGGCATGGCGATGTACACCACGGGCATCCGCCACTTCAAGCACTGAGAAGCAAAACTTATCAACCATTCACGCAGTTTGGCGTGAACTCAGGCAGTGAGATTCCATGCCCCCGCTAACTTTGAGGGGATGGGACTGTTCGACTTTTTCACGCAGGAGATTGCCATGGATTTGGGCACGGCAAACACCATCATCTACTTCCAAGACAAGGTGGTGGTGGACGAGCCTTCGATCGTGGCCAAAGACCGAATGACCGGAGAGGTGGTTGCCATCGGTCGCCTGGCGCAGCAGATGCATGGCAAGACCCACAAGAACATTGAAACGGTGCGCCCGCTCAAAGACGGCGTAATCGCGGATTTCGAATCGGCCGAGCAGATGATCAAAGGGATGATCAAGCTCATCTCTGGACGCAAGTCTTGGTTCAACCCCTCCTTGCGGATGGTGATTTGCATTCCGTCAGGCATCACGGACGTGGAGAAGCGAGCCGTCAAAGACAGCGCAGAACACGCCGGAGGCAAGGAGGTGTATTTGATCCACGAGCCCATGGCTGCGGCCATCGGCATCGGCATTGACGTTGAAGAACCGATGGGCAACATGATTGTCGACATCGGAGGAGGCACCTCGGAAATTGCCGTCATTGCCTTGGGCGGCATCGTCACGGACACGAACATCCGGGTCGCCGGGGACGAATTCACCCATGACATCGAGGAGTACATGCGGCGGCAGCACAACATCCTCATCGGTGAGCGCACCGCGGAACAAATCAAAATCGCCGTGGGGTCTGCGTTGACAGAGCTCGACAACCCCCCGGAGGACTACGCCGTCCATGGCCGCGACCTCATGACGGGCATCCCCAAAGAAATCGTGGTCACCTACTCCGAAATTGCTGGGGCCTTGGACAAAAGCATCAGCAAAATCGAAGAAAGCATCCACACTGCGTTGGAGCGTACGCCCCCAGAATTGTCGGCGGACATCTTCAAAACGGGCATTTACCTCGCAGGGGGCGGGGCGTTGCTGAGAGGCCTCGACAAGCGCATTTCTCTGCGCACCAAGCTCCCCGTGCACGTGGCCGACGACCCGCTACACGCGGTCGCGAAGGGCACGGCCATCGCACTGAAAAACATCGACCGCTTCCCGTTCTTGATGCGGAATTGATTGCTGAGCTGTGCGCAACCTCATTGAGCTTCTCGCACGCATCCATCGGTGGTTGCTCTTTGTGGCCGTTTGGGCGGGCGCGTTGGCTTGGATGAACTCCACGTACGGCCATCACCGCACCCTCATGGCACGTTGGTCCATGCGCTTCACCCAATCTTGGATGGCGGGAGTGGGGCAGTGGCACGATTGGGAAACGTTGTCGGAGTCCAACCAATTGGTCATGCTCGAAAATGCGAGGCTCCGGGCTGAGCTCGAGGCCATCAAATCGCGGCAAGCCAACGCCTGGGAAACCAACCACGCCAACGTGCTGCGGAGCCCAGGATGGGACAACTCCCCTTGGATGGTCCTGGATCGCGGAGGGCGTGACGGAGTGGCCCCTGGCGACGCCGTCTTGTCCATGGGTCATGCGGCCGGCAAGGTGGTGGACACCACGGCCCACGAAGCCTTGGTGTTGACATTGACGCATCCCAACGCCCAGTGGAGCGTGCGCGTGGGCAAACGGGGCGAAGCCGGCCGTTTGATGGCACGCCCAGGCGACGTGCACTTTGCCATCCTGACAGACGTCCCCCGTGCGCAACTTGCCCTGCCCGGCGACACAGTGATGACGACGGGGTTTGATGGCGTGTTTCCTGCCGACGTCGCCGTGGGACTTGTGGAAGACGCGCTGGGTGGCAAGGGTGACGAGTTCCAGACCCTTTTGGTCAAGCTCGGCGCCAACTACCCACAATCCAGGCATGTGCTCTGGCTGCACAGCGACCTAACAACCCGCATCGATGCCTTGACCGAAAACACCCAACGGCCATGATGCGCTCGCTTCCATTTCCCTGGGTGATGCTGATTGCCCTCGTTCTCCAAGTGGTTCTGTTTCGCTTTGGGACCTTTTGGGGCGGCTACGGGCTGTTGGCGGTGCACGTCTACGGGTTGTTGCGCATGCCTTTTGGCTGGCCCCCGGTGTCTTACCTCTTGGTGGGCAGCGCTGTGGGGTTCTTGATGGATTTGGCCTGCTTCACCGGAGGCATGCACTTGGCTGCTGGCGCCACCCTCGGCATGGCCTATCCGTCCATGATGCGCGCCGTGGAGCGACGTGACGGACTCCGGCCCGGGCACGTCATGGGTGCCTTTGAAGACGGCTGGGGCCGTTACGCCACCTTCGTTGCCGTCGGCGTAGGCATGCATTGGCTTGTCATGTTTGGTTTGCAAAATGGCGCAGGTTTGGTAGGACGAACGCTCGGTCAAACCTTGGCTTCCACTGCGCTGAATGCAGGGGTTTTCCTTCTTCTCCAGGGGTTGACGAACCGGCCACGTCGCCAAAGCGGTGGCAGCAATTCTGCGTACCCATGGGGCTGAATCGCTCGGATTTGGCGGGGCGACAGCGCGTGCTGGGAGGCATCTTTTTGGCCGTGGGCATGGTGTTCATCGTTCGGCTGTTTTCCATGCAAATCACCACGAACCATTGGCGGGACAAAGCAGCACGACTCACCGAGGAACAAGAGGTCCTGCACGCCCCGAGAGGACTTTGCCTGGACCGCAATGGCCAGCTGTGGGTCACCAATTCGCCGAGTTACGATTTGATGGTGACGCCGAGACTGCTTGGCGACCTGGACACCTTGGCCCTGGCAGGCTTGCTCGGCATGGAATTCGACGCACTCGAGGCGCGCCTTGCGAAGGCCCGACGATACTCGAGGTACAAGGCCTCCCCCCTGCTTCGTCAATTGAACGCACAGCAGTATGCTTCCATCGCGGCCGAGTTGTGGCGTCACCCGGGGCTATCCATCCGAACCCAGACCGTGCGGCAAAACGTGATGGGACTGGCGAGCCAAATCGTCGGGGAATTTCGCGAAGTCGATCGGGAGGACATGAATCGCGACGACCACTACCGCTTGGGCGACTACATCGGCAAGTCTGGCGTGGAAGGAAAGTACGAGACCATCCTTCGTGGCAAGCCCGGAATGCGACAACACCTCGTGGACGTCAGAAACAACGTTCGAAGCACCCTTTCCGAAAACGACTCATTGGCCATCCCTGGCGAAGACATCACGCTGACCCTCGAATCGGACTTGCAGGCTTACGCGGAATCGTTGATGGCAGGCAAGCGCGGGGCCGTCGTGGCCATCGAGCCTTCCACGGGAGAAATCCTGTCGTTTGTGTCCGCCCCGAGCTACGACGGGAATTTGCTCACGGGAACCAGCCGTGGCGCCGCGTACGACAGCTTGCTCGAGCATCCTTGGAAACCCCTTTACAACCGCGCCATTCGCGGCACCTACCGTCCAGGATCCATTTTCAAGATGGTGCAGGGTCTGATTGGGATGGAAGCCGGAATCGTATCTCCTCGCACCACCATCGTGTGCAACCGCGACGTCATTGGCTGCCATGGAGCGCACACCGCCGACAACTTGCGAGGCGCGGTGGTGCACAGCTGCAACCCGTACTTCTACGACGTCATGAGGAGGATGGTCTCCCGGCAGCCAACACTCGACAAGTTTGACAACGCCAGGCTTGGTTTGGGGTGGTGGACCCCCAAAATCGAACAGTTCGGATTTGGCACGGACCTCGGAGGACACCTTCCTGGCATACGCCCGGGACTCGTGCCTGACTCGACGTACTACGACGACTTGTACGGCAAACGACGGTGGACCTACCGAACGATTTATTCCATCAGCATCGGGGAGGGCGAGCTGCTCACGACCCCGTTGCACATGGCCAACCTTGCCGCGATCATGGCGAATCGAGGGTGGTACATCGAGCCGCACGTCATCCGGGACATTGGAGGCAAGGGCAAGCCCCGAGAATTGGGGGTGCGGCGTGACGCGGGGGTGAATGCCAAGCACTTTGAGGCCATCCACGACGCCATGCAGGACGTCATCGAAGACCCAAGTGGCACGGGCAAACGGGCATACACCGCAGGCATTGACATTTGTGGCAAAACGGGCACCGTCCAAAACGGCGACCGAGCGGATCACAGCGTGTTCATGGCCTTCGCGCCGAGAGAAAATCCGCAAATCGCGTTGAGCGTGTACGTCGAGCACGCCGGTGCGGGGGGCGATTGGGCCGCCCCGATCGCGGGCCTGCTCATCGAACGCTATTTGAAGGGTGAGGTGAACAGCCACTCGCGTGAAGCGCGCATCCTTGACGCACGGTACCCCCTCGACCCCAACGTGCTGCAACCCGAATCTCCCGCCCCATGAGCTCGCGCAACCTCCGTTTGGCGGCAAGGCTTGATTGGCCCACATTGCTCATGATGGGCCTGCTCGTTGCGCTGGGCTGGCTGAACATTGTCAGCGCCACGGCGGAAGGCGACGTCATTTGGGACTTGTCGGGCAAGGCAGGCAAACAGCTGATTTGGATGGGCATTTGCTCCATCGTGATGGTGGGCATCCTCTTCGTGGAGGGGGAGTTTTTCATTCGAACGTCGGTCATTCATTACCTCTTTGTGTGTGCGCTGCTCATGCTCGTGCTGATTGTAGGGAAAAAGGTCGGAGGGGCGAGGTCTTGGTTTGGCGTGGGAAGCTTTGGCATCCAGCCAAGCGAATTCGCCAAGGCCGCCACGTCTCTGATGATGGCTTGGTTCCTCAGCCGGGAAGGGAGGCCATTTCACAGCCTTGTCACGCGCGTCCAGTCCATGGCCATCGCCGCCCTTCCCGCGGGCCTCATCTTGTTGCAGCCCGACGCGGGAACTGTGCTGGTTTTTGGGGGATTTGTGTTCGTGTTGTACCGCGAAGGCCTCAGTGGCAACGTTCTCCTCGTGGGGCTTGCGGGCCTCGTCCTGGCCGTGTTGACCATTTTGACCGGAGCCACGACGAGCTGGTACCCCTTTGTTGGGGAAGCCTCGGGCTATTGGTGGTTCTTCCTCGGCATCGCGCTGTTTGGTGCCCTCGGACTATGGGTGGTCCGCGCCGCCACCCTTCCAAGGTTTCGCAAAACAACCACACGCATGGGTTTGGCCCTGTTGCTCGGAGGCATGCTCGCAAGCACAGGGCTCCATGTCGGCATGGAAGAGGTGTTGCAAAAGCACCAGCGGGAGCGCATCCACGTGTTGTTTGGAATTGAGGTGGACAACCCCGACGCCGACTACAACATCCGTCACGCCAAAGCCGCCATTGGTTCCGGTGGATGGCTTGGCAAGGGATTCACCCAAGGCCCCATGACTGCGTATGGGTTTGTTCCTGAACAAGAGACCGACTTCATTTTTTGCACCGTTGGCGAAGAGTGGGGATTTCTAGGATCCTCCCTCGTGGTGGGTTTGTTCGTGGCCTTCTTGCTACGAATCCTGCACCTCGCCGAACGTCAGCGCTCCTCGTTCACGCGCATCTATGGCTACGGGGTGGCAAGCATTGTGTTCATGCACCTCTTGGTGAACGTGGGCATGGTCATCGGATTGGCCCCCGTCATCGGCATTCCCCTGCCCTTTTTCAGCTACGGCGGATCCTCCCTGCTGGGCTTTTCCATTTTGGTCGGAATCCTGCTCCGTCTTGATGCCGAACGGTACAGTGTTCTTCGTTGACATAATTTTTTTGTCGGCGTTTTGGACTCTCTCGTTTGGATTTTTCATTTGTTCGTCCGAAATTGAGGTTATGAAATTGTTCGCAAACGTGTGTTGTTGCTGCTGCTGTCCTCCGGACAGGGGCCGCTTGCACGTGCGTGAATGATTTTTCAATCAACCACGAAACCTCAAGAAGCCCTCGTTCGTAACGGGGGCTTCTTTTTTTGACCCAAACTGAGATGACCGCACCCATCCTCGACCCTAGACTGACCACCCTCGACGAGCTTCGTTGGCACGTGGGCAACACCCCGTTGCACCCGATTCTGCACCTCAGCCCCAAGCCAGGTGTGGAGATTTACGCCAAGCTCGAGTGGCAGCAATTTGGCGGCAGCGTGAAGGCCCGTCCGGCGTTCAACATTCTTCGAAATGCCGTCGCGTCCGGCGCGTTGCGTGGAAAGCGTTTGCTCGATGCGTCGTCTGGCAACACAGGCATTGCCTACGCCATTTTCGCGGCGGCGGCTGGCATTCCGGTTACCCTTTGCATTCCTGAGAATGCGTCCAAAGAGCGGAAGCAAATTCTGCGGTCGTTGGGTGTGGAACTCGTCCTCACAAGCCCCTTCGAAAGCACCGATGGGTCTCAAGA
>CAZKGY010000048.1:0-9060 GCA_964552305.1 uncultured Comamonadaceae bacterium | reverse complement strand
GAGAGCTGCGCGACGTGCACCGTTCTTCGCTTCGGCTGGCCCGCACGCCGTTCTTGAAGACGGACTACCTGGGGGTGGTGTTGGACGGCGAAGAAACGCCTGACGCACTGAAAGACGTCAGGGTGAGGCGGGCCATGAGCATGGCCATCGACCGGCGAGGCCTTGTCAAGCATCTCCGGCGAAACGTCGTGTTTCCCACCGACCACTTCGTTCCGCCTTCGATGCTGGGACTCGCGGAACCCGTCGCGGTGAGTCAACAGGTCGACTCGGCTTTGTTGCTCCTGGAAGAGGCGGGATATCCCGAGGGGAAAGGGGTGGAGACCATCACGCTCAGCACGACCTCCGATTACGTCGATTTGTGTGCCGCCCTTCAGCATGATTGGCAACGCATCGGGTTGGACGTCAAGGTCGACGTGGTGCCAGCCTCCGTCCATCGGGAGCGCGTGGCGATGGGCGAAACAGCCATGTTCTACAAATCGTGGCTTGCCGACCACGCGGACGCAGAGAATTTTTTGGCCTTGTTCGTTCGTTCGAATTTTGCACCCGACGGCCCCAACTACACCCACTACGAGAGTGAGGTGTTTGAGCAGGGATTTGCGCAAGCGATGGCGTCGACAGGCGGTCCGTCGGACCGTTGGGGACAGTACCGCAGGTTGGATGCCTTGCTGCATCAAGACATGCCGGTGATCCCCTTGTTCCATGACCAAGTGTCTCACTTTGTAAACGTTGACGTGGAAGGGTGGCAAGTGCATCCGGTGAATCGCCTGGATTTGCGAAGGGTGCGAAAGGGCAGCGGGTCGGATTGATCGGGCCGTTCGGCTTCATGCCGGAGGCAGTTCGAGTATCTTGGCCTGCAGAAGTCAATTTACTTCTCATGCTCAAAATCGACACACACACGCACATTTTGCCCAAGGTCATGCCTCGTTGGTCGGAGAAATTCGGCTACGGCGGATTCATCCACCTCGAGCCATCGCGAGAGGGGTTTGCCAACATGATGCGGGACGAGGTGTTCTTCCGGGAAATCGGGGCCAACTGCTGGGACGCCGAACAACGGATCGAGGAGTATGGCAAGGCGGGCGTGCAGGTTCAGGTGGTTTGCACCATTCCGGTCATGTTCTCTTACTGGGCCAAAACCGAGGATTGCGTCGATTTGTCGCGGTTCCTGAACGACCACATCGCCGAGTTGACGCAGCAATACCCCAAGCACTACGTGGGGTTGTGCACCGTGCCCATGCAAGACCCTGCGCGCGCCATTGACGTGCTTCGGGAAGCGAAGGCCCAAGGCCACCGGGGCGTCCAAATCGGTTCCAACATCAACGGTGTCAACTTGGGCGACCCACGATTTTTCGAGTTCTACGAGGCGTGCGAGGCCATGGACATGGCGTTGTTCATCCATCCGTGGGACATGATGGGCAAGGCAGAGATGGAGCGGTATTGGCTGCCATGGATGGTGGGGATGCCGGCGGAAACCAGCCGCGCGGCGTGCAGCATGATTTTTGCGGGGGTCCTCGATCGATTCCCCAACCTTCGCGTGATGTTCTCCCATGCGGGCGGCGCCTTTTTGCCAACGCTGGGAAGGATTTCGCACGGCCATGCTTGCCGCCCCGATTTGGTGGCGATCGACAACCCAACGCCACCCGATCAATACGTCGGCAAATTTTGGGTCGACAGCATCACCCACGACCCCAGGTTGTTGAAGTACATCTTGGAACTGCAGGGGCCTGACAAGGTGTGCATGGGAACGGATTACCCTTTCCCATTGGGCGACCTCGAATTTGGCCAATTCATGGAAGGCATGGGGTTGGAAAAGGAAACGCTCATGCAACTTTTTGCAGGGGCGACGTTGTCTTGGTTGGGCATGGAGGCATCCAGCTTTGAATGAATTCGTGCAACGAAAGGCATGGATCAAGCGCTGAAAGATTTGTTGGAACGTTGCAAGGCAGGGGAGCGCTCTGCCCAAACGGCGTTGTACGACCGACTTTCAAGCAAGGTGTTCAGCACCGCGCTGCGCTACGCCAATGGCCACGACGAGGCGTTGGACATTGCCCAGGAAAGCTGGGTCAAGGTGTTCCGGCATTTGCCCAAATTCAAGTTGTACAACAGCTTTGAAGCCTGGGTGCGGCGCATCACGGTCAACACCGCCATCACCCACTACCGACGCAACCTCAAGCACCGGTACCACGACGACGTGACCGAAACGCTTGCAACGCCTGCCGATTGGGAAGCATCCAAGCAAGCCGAATTCACGATGGAGGAAATCCAAACCGCCATGAACGCGTTGCCACGTGGATACAGAACCGTCATTCAGTTGTACCTCGTCGATGGCTACTCGCACAAGGAAATCGCCGAGATGCTTGGGGTGGACATCAACACCTCGAAAAGTCAGTTGTCTCGCGGAAGGAAGCAGTTGCAAGCGCTGCTCTTGAACATGGCTCGACCTGCCAAACCGGCAAACGAACGTCCCGACGACAAGAAATTGAACCCTTGAAGCAACCTTTTTGAATCCCATTCGTTCCCTATTTGTCTGACATTGACCCCATGACTTGGTTTGAACCCACTTCCCGCGAGTCCATCGATTGGACCGATGCCGAACTTCAGGTCCGCCACGCGCTTCAAAACGAGGAGCACACGGCCCCGCCCGCCCTCGAAGGCCGGGTGTTTGGCGCCCTCGATGCCGCGCAGCCGAACACGGCGTCGTGGTGCAAGGGTGTGGCCGCAGTGGCCTTGCTTGGCGTGCTTGCGCTGGGCTGGTCATTGAGCGGCACGGAGGAGTCCAGTCCCGAGCCTGCCATTCAAGCGCCGGTTGACGCAGTCTTGCCGGCTGAGGTTGAGTCCTCACGCATCGAGGAGGTTTCCATCGAGGCAGCGACACCCGTGGACGCGGCACCGAGCCAATCAGAAATCGTGTCTTCCAGGAAGCAAGAAGAGGTTCGCGCCAATGCGCAAAGGTTGGAGGCGCTTCAGGAATTGCCAGCGGGGGACATTGACCAGGCACGAGCCAACCCTGAATTGAAGCAGCAATCGGGCACTCAGGGCACACAGACGACGCGCTTGCCAGCGAGCATTGAAGTCAAGGAGTAACTTGTTGGCCATGATGGCTGTGGGAAAACCCTGGTGTCGCTTGTTGATGGCGGCATCCTTGTTGATGTTCGCCGTGGAGGCCGAGGCTTCGGTTCCCCGCGACTCCATCGTGGTGAACGGCGCCGCAGTGATGTATGTCGCCGACGTCGTGGTGGACACGGCACAATCGCGATCCTTCTTCTCGACGTCCGATTGGTGGCTGGGTTTCGGGGTTTCAGGACAGTGGGGCAATGCCAACAACCCGTCGGCCCTCTCTCTGCATGCACTGCCTCATGCCAGCCCTTCGTTGACCATGGAAAAGCATTGGTCATTGTCCTCGAGGCGAGGACGCGTGGGCCTGCGATTGCGTTACACCCAGCCGTGGCAACTTGATGACGCAAGCATTCCACAAAACGTGAAGGGGTGGATTCGGCCTTCTGACCCCCAAGAAGTCAGCAGTCCCGTCCTTGCGGTGCAGCTCATCGAGGACAACTTGGCGAACGAACGCGACACGAACGTCGCTCCTGTGACGAAGGGCAACGCGCTGTCTCTGGCGGCGTTGTGGGAGGCCCCAGGCCATGGGCGCATCAAACCCGTAATGGCTGTCGAATTGGACGTTGTTCGCCCCAAGCCATGGATGCTTCTTGCGCCGCCGGACCCTGCCTTTTGGGAAGGAATGGATGCCGACGCAACCATGAAACTTCGAGGGCTCTGGGTGGGCAGGGGGCGCATCCACGCAGGTGCGACCGTTGACCTGGGACGACGCGCAAGGTTCCGCTCGGCGACCCAGCTCAGGATTTTGGGGAATTGGGCGCCGAAAGGCTCTTTGGGAGGCCAAGTGGTGCTCTTGGTGTCTCCGACGAGGCGATGAGCCCCTGGGGGGTTCCTCGAAACTTTTGTACTTTTCTCCCATGGGGCCAAACACCTTCAAAGCATTTGGGGCATTTGCCGTTTTGGCATGGCTTGGCTTGCATGCAGCCTCGGCGCAACTGGCCGTGGTGAATGGTGGATTCGAGGGCTTCGAAGCGCTGCCAAGCGCATCGGGACAGCTCGACCGGGTCGAGGGTTGGACCAACGGTGGCAGCCCCTTGGCCATTCCCGATTACTACCATGAAAATGGTTCTGGTGGGGGAGACCTTCCACAAACCCCGATGGCCAAAGTGAGTCCGTTTGTGGGGCGGGCCATCGCAGGATTCGTGGCCTACACAGATGAGGCCGACCCCAGGCACGAATACCTGACTGGCACGTTCAGTGAGCCCCTGGAAGTAGGCAAACGGTACAAGATGTCCTTTTCCATCACGTCAGGAAGGGTCCACGATTGGGTGGAAGCGGGGGTGGGCGTGAGTGGTCTGAGCATTGCGTTGGGCCATTCGGTTCCCGAACAAGAGGCGTTCGAGTCGTTGTCCATGCCTGCCCAATTCACGTTGCACGAAACCTTGTACACGAGTCAATGGCGAACCGTGCAATTTGTGTTCGAAGCCTCCGAGCCGTTTACGCACTTCACGCTTGGGCGTTTGGGCTCAGAATTGCGGACTCGCAAGGACGAAGGCGATGAGCGAACCATGGCGTATTACTTCGTCGACGCATTCTCCATCGAACCGGTGGCAACAGACTTCACGGTGGATGCACTTCCGGGTCGAGGACCTCGTCCCATCCGTTTGCCCGACGGGGTGTTCTTGCCCAACGCATTCACGCCCAATGCCGATGCGACCAACGACGCTTGGGTTCCGGTGGTGACCGACGATTTGGGATGGACTTGCTCCGTTGTGAACCGTTGGGGAGAAGTGGTTTGGCGCGCCGACGGACTCGAGGCGATCGAGAAAGGGTGGCAGGGCGAGGGTCTGAATGGTGAGTCATGCCTGGGTGGCGTGTATGCGTGGCGGCTGACGGCGAAGGAGCCGTTGGATGGCCAGATGGCGTGGCAGGGCGTGGTCAATTTGATTCGTTGATGGACGTCCCATGGCGGAAACGCCCCCTGACTGAATGGCCCGCGACGTTGCCCATAGGCGAAGGCTCTTTGAGCGGTTGGACTGAAGATCCATTGAATGCACGTGGTTGGGCCCCACACAAGCGACATGCCGTGGTGGATGCGGTAAGTCGGCAGTATGCCAAATGTGGTTTGGAACCGCCTGTCGATCGCTTGGCCCATCCTGACTCGCGGGTGGTTGTTTCGGGTCACCAACTGTTGGTGGCAGGAGGCGCGGGCCTTTTTCACCACAAAATTTGGTCGACCATCTCCGTGGCCACAACGCTTTCTTCGCAATGGGGCGTGCCCGTGGTGCCGGTCCATTGGATGGCCACCGAAGACCATGATTTTGTCGAAGTGTCCACGTTGTATGGCGCATCCGAAGTCCACCGCTGGACAAGCCCGTGCGGGCAACAACCCATGCCTGTAGGGCAATTGCCATTGGACGGCTTGGAGGCCATGTTGGAGGCGTGGTTGGCCGATGGGTCGTTGCCCTCGAATTCTCCTGACGCCCAAACCTTGAAGGCCCATTTGAATGTCGCCATCGAGGCCAATGAAACGTTGGCTGATTTGATGCGGAGGTGGATTCACGCGTGGTACGGGCCTTACGGTCTCGTGGTGCTCGATGCCCAAAATCCTTCCTTGAAGGCCATGGCCAGTCCGCTGTGGGCGGCAGAGATGAAGGGCGGAGGCTTGTCCACATGCGTGGAGCCTGGTGCCGTTCACGTTCGAGACAACCAGGTGTTTTGGCTCGGTGAAGGAGGTCGCGTGGGCATGGTTCCGGGCGAGGAGCCTGGTTCATGGCAAGCGGGCGACCAGCGATGGCCGGCACTTGATTCAGGGTGGGAGGAATGGTCTGCGGCGAATGCTGCCCAATGCAGCCCGGGGGTGTTGTTGCGTCCGTTGTACCAAGAATGGTTGCTCGAGAGTGCCGTCGTCGTGGTGGGGCCCAGCGAGTGGAAGTATTGGCTTCAGACCCGACCAGGGTTCGAGAAGTACGGGCTGACGTTCCCGTCCTTGCGGTTGCGCGACCACGTCGTTTGGCTTCCCCAAGCAGCGCTGGCTCTCGGATGGGAGTTGCCCGACGGATGGCTGAACGCCGACCGGTGGTCCCAATGGGTGCTCGACGGTTGGATGAAAGAGCACGAGGCAACCGAAGAGCAAGCCATGGCGCAGGCGCAACGATGGCGTGGGCAAATGCAGACGTGGTCTGCCGAGGTGGCACCCAACTTGGACGGCCCCACGGGAGCCTTGTTTGCCCAAGTTGACAAAGCGATGGCGACTTGGAAAAAGAAGGTGAGGCGCGGGTTGAAGGCCCATCGGCAAAAGGAATGGGACACCGCTGCCCTTGCGGGTGCTTTGCTGGTTCGAGAGGGCATGCCCCAGGATCGTTGGTTGAATGCGCACGCCATGGTGGCGGCTTGGGCCTCGGAGCAGGGGACGAGCGTCTCGCTCGACGAGGCGTTTCGTCAGTGGTTGGCCTTGGCCGAGGGCGACTTGGAACCGCATGTTTGGAAGTTGTAGACTTCGAGAACGACTCCATTGAGGAAATGCTAGGATGGCATTGAGGAGGCTGATATTTTTGGCGCCCTCATGAGCAACCAGAACCACCCTCTCCGCGCCGTGCTCGATGCCGACGGCCACAACGCATCGCCCCAATTGCCTGACGGCGTCAAGAATTACTTGATTGACATTGATGGCACCGTCACGGAGGACGTGCCCAACGAGGAACCCGAGCGCATGGCCACCTGCAAGCCATTTCCCGACGCCTTGGAAACGTTGAACAAATGGTACGACGAAGGCCACATCATCACCTTTTTCACGTCACGAACGGAGGACCATCGAGCAGTGACCGAGGCATGGCTCGACAAGCACGGGTTCAAATACCACGGCATGCTGATGGGCAAACCCCGAGGGGGCAACTACCACTGGGTGGACAACCACATCGTGCGCGCGACCCGTTACGAGGGACGGTTCACCGACTTGGTGCGAGAGCAAAAAACGGTCGAGGTCTTCCAAAAGTGAGCCTTGTCGGCCTCACATCCTTTGGTCCAAATGGCGCCGAAGGATGATAGAAGCAGCGATGGGGTCGAGGCTGCCCTTCTCTCGCCGCTTGCTTTTTTTCATGCCCCCCATGCGCTGGATGGCAGATGCCTCGTACGAGGTGTTGCCTTCGTCCACTTGATGGATGGGAATGGACGGGAAGTGCTTGGAGAGCATGGCGATGAATGCCGAGATGTGGGGGTGGCTGTCCGTGGATCCACCGCCGATCAGCATGGGAACGCCAACCACGAAGCCGTCGCACGAAAATTCGCGCAGCCACCCTTGGATGGCCTCTTTCGCGTCTGCGGTCGGGACGGTGGCGAGGGGCGTGGTGACGATGTTCAAGTCGTCGGTGCTTGCCACCCCGGTGCGTCGCGCTCCCACGTCGAATCCCAAAAGTCGTCCCATGGGGGCAAGTTAGTGCCAAGGGTCAAGCTACCTTCGTGGCATGGATTGGAATTCGATGAAAGCCGTCGTGGAACGCGCGTGGGAAGACAGGAGTTTGTTGGACCAAACAGAAACCCGTCAGGCGGTGGCCGACGTGATGCAAGGGTTGGACGAAGGGAAGTTGCGCGTCGCCGAGCCTCTTGGAGGTGGCGAATGGCAAGTGAATGAATGGGTGAAGCAAGCCGTCTTGTTGAACTTTCCCATCCAGTCGATGCAGACCATCGAGGTGGGGCCCTTCGAATTTCATGACAAAATGCCTCTGAAGAAGGGATACGCGAAGGCGGGTGTCCGTGTGGTGCCTCACGCCTTGGTCCGCTACGGTGCCCATGTGGGCAAGGATTGCATCCTGATGCCTTCGTACGTCAACCTTGGTGCTTTTGTGGGCGCGCGAACCATGGTGGATACCTGGGCAACAGTCGGCTCTTGTGCCCAAATCGGGGCGGACGTTCACCTGAGTGGTGGCGTGGGCATTGGGGGGGTGTTGGAGCCCTTGCAAGCCGCGCCAGTCATCGTCGAAGACGGTTGCTTCATCGGATCGAGGTGCATTGTGGTGGAGGGTGTTCACGTTGGGCAGGAGGCGGTCCTGGGCGCGAACGTCGTACTGACCGCGAGCACGCCAATCATTGACGTCAGAGGAGCTGAGCCCGTGGAGCACCGCGGCGCCGTGCCACCGCGTGCGGTGGTCATTCCCGGCACCCGTCCAAAGGCGTTCCCGGCAGGCACCTACCAGGTTCCCTGCGCCCTAATCATCGGTGAACGAAAGGCAAGCACCGACCGCAAAACTTCGTTGAACGACGTCCTGCGCGAGCACGATCTCGCGGTGTAATTTCGAGGCATGGGGGCATCGCGCAAGGTCTTGTTCATCCAAACGGCGTTTCTGGGAGACGTCGTGCTCGCCACGTCGGGCATGGAGGCCTGGCACCAGTCGTTTCCCGAGGACGAGGTTCACGTCTTGGTCCGCAAGCCCATGGACAGCCTGTTTGAAGGCCATCCATGGTTGAGCAAGGTTTGGGCGTGGGACAAACGTCCGAGGACGAAGGGAAGGGATTGGCGTCGGTTGATTCGGTCGGTCAGAAAGGCCCGTTACGACGTCGTCATCAACCTCCATCGACACGCCTCGAGCGGCATCCTGACTGCGCTGAGCATGGCGCCCATCCGGGTGGGGTTCGCCAACAACCCCCTGGCGTGGAGATTCACCCACCGCGTCCCGCATCAATGGGGCGATGGCACCCACGAAGTGGACCGCATTGGCAAGCTTCTGGCGCCGTTCATCGAGTCGAAAGAATTTCGTCCTGCGCTTTACCCCAATGCCCATCACGTGGAAGAAGCCACCCGTGCAGGGGTCCAGGGTCAGGTGCTCATGATGCCCGGATCGCAATGGGCCACCAAGGCGTGGCCCGAAGGCCAATTCGCCAAGGTGCTTGATTCCATGGACGAGCCGGTGGCCTTGCTAGGCGCACCTGGTGAGCACGCGTTGTGCGCGCGCCTCGCGGAAGGGAGGCCAGGGGTGACCAATTTGGCAGGCCAACTGTCCCTGCTGGGGA
>CAZKGY010000047.1:0-9136 GCA_964552305.1 uncultured Comamonadaceae bacterium | reverse complement strand
CGTCCAAACCTTGTTGCCCCTCGATTTGCAAGGGGGCATTGCCGAATCGGTGGCCCGAACCAACCGCCTGCTCGTGGTGGATGAAGACGTGCCTGGAGGGGCGTCGGCCTACATTTTGGACGACGTGTTGAACCGCCAGGGGGCGTGGAAACACCTCGACGGCCCGGCGAGCACCCTCGCCGCCAAGCCCCACCTGCCTGCGTACGGTAGCGACGGAGACTATTTCAGCAAGCCCAGCGTCGAAGACATCGTCGATGCCGCGTACGAGTTGATTCGCGAGGCGTCGCCCAGTGCGTACCCTTCCATTCGCTGACCATGCCTCAGTCCTTTTCCTTGTCCACGGAGTACATCGATTTGCTCCAATTTTTGAAGGCCACTGGCATTGCCATGACCGGGGGAGAGGCCAAGGCGATCGTTGACGAAGGGTTGGTCAAGGTGAACGATGAACCCGAGAGCCGGCGACGCCGCAAGTTGCGTGACGGCGACCGCGTTTTGGTTGCCTTGACCCCCCCTGAAGACTGGCTGATTCAGGCTTGATTCCTCAGGCTTTGTCGATGCTTGCGAAAGCTGTCTCGTGGACAACCTTTCGTGGCGCTACGTTGGTCAGGCACGTTCTTGCTGCATCTTGCATCACCGATTCATGCAACCATGTGGACTTTGTTATCTCTTGCACCGACGCGTCGCCTTGGCCTGGGCGCGTTGATTCTCTCCGTGTTGTCGTTGTGGTCGATGGACCTCGAGGCCCAAACCATCCTGCGCGGTCAAGTGCTCGACGGCGCCACGGGGGAACCCATGTTCGCCGCCAACGTGTTGGAAGATGGCACCTCCAATGGGGTGACCACAGACTTTGATGGACAATTCCGCTTGGTGGTCGATGTCCTGCCCGTCACGCTGAACGTGAGCTTTATTGGCTACGCCGTCAAGCAGGTCAGCGTCAAAGAAGCCAACCAGCGCATCGTCGTGAAGTTGGAATCGGACCAAGTCCTCATCGAGGCGGCCGAAGTCGTGGGCGAGCGCATCAGCGAGAAGCAAAAGCAGGCACCACTGACCGTGGAGACCATGGACGCCTTGGCGATCAAGGAAGCGCCCACCGGCAGCTTCTACGAGGGCTTGGGCAACTTGAAGGGGGTGGACTTGACCTCGGCGTCGCTTGGATTCAAGATCATCAACACCCGAGGCTTCAACAGCACGTCGCCCGTGCGTTCGTTGCAGCTCATTGATGGGGTGGACAACCAGAGCCCCGGACTGAATTTCTCCTTGGGCAACTTCCTCGGGGCGCCGGACTTGGACGTCAAGTCGGTGGAAATCGTCGCTGGTGCAAGTTCCGCCTACTTTGGTCCGGGGGCCTTCAACGGCGTGATCAACATGGAAACGAAAGACCCGTTCGTCTTTGACGGATTGAGCGCGTCCTACAAAATGGGGGAGCGCAGCCTCAACGAGCTCGGGTTTCGGTGGGCCCAAAAAATCGAGAACAGCGACGGCGACCCCTTCTTCGCCTACAAGATCAACGCCTTTGCCTTCAGTGCCTACGACTGGGAAGCCACGAACTACAACCCCATCGATGGTTCCTTCGTGGATGCCTCCAACCCAGGACGATTCGACGCCGTGAACATCTACGGCGACGAGTACAATTCGTCGTTGGACTTGTCGGGCGACAACAGCGCCACGAACCGAGGCTTGGGCACGTTTTACCGCACCGGGTACCGCGAGGTGGATTTGGTGGACTACAACACGAACAACCTCAAGGTCAGCTTGGCGAGTCACCTGCGCCTGAAGCCCGAGGACGGGTACGAGAGCCCTGAGTTGATTTACGCATTCAACATGGGCCGAGGCACCACGGTGTATCAGGGAGACAACCGATTCAGCTTGCGCGACATCGAGTTCTACCAACACCGCGCTGAGCTCCGGAAGAAAGGCGATTGGTTCTTGCGCGTGTACCGCACCAGCGAAGACGCGGGAAACAGCTACGACCCCTATGCCACGGCTCTGCAGCTTCGCGACAGCGTGATAGAGTACGCCGATTGGCGCAACCGCTACATCGACTACTGGGCCCAAAACATCCGGCCACAAATCGACGATTCCTACCCCTTGCCGGTCAGGATTGAAGACAGCCTTGCCTACTTCCCGATTCGTCAGGCGCGCCGGACGCAGATTTACCGCTACCCCCGTTACCAAATACCACAGGACAGCGTCGAACAATGGTTCATCGACAACGCCGACAACCTCATCAACTGGCATTCCGAAGCAGAGGCTTGGGCGAATGGCGATTTGGATGGAGACGGCCAGCTCGGCTACGCCGATCCAGGGTCGCCACAATTCCAATCCTTCTTCGACCAATTGGTCTCCAGCAAGAACAACGAAGAGGAGGGAGGGACCCGCTTTTTTGACCGATCCTCGTTGGTGCACATCCATGGAGAGAAAATTTTCAAGCCGTGGTGGATGGATGAAATCCGCGTGGGCAGCAACGCCAGGAGGTACACCCCCAATTCCGAGGGCACCATTTTCAGCGACACGAACGGCCGGGTCATCACCAACCAGGAGGTGGGCATTTACACCGGGGTGAAAAAGCGCTTTTTGGAAGACAAGTTCATTGCCACCGCGACCTACCGAGCCGACAAAAACCAAAACTTCGAGTGGGTTCACTCGCCCGCGGCGTCGCTTGTTTGGATGCCCACCACGAAGGACTTCCTCCGCGTGTCGTTCAGTTCGGCCTTGCGCAACCCGACGTTGGCCGACCAGTACTTGTACCTGAACGTA
The DNA here is from genome assembly GCA_964552305.1 of uncultured Comamonadaceae bacterium. Taxonomy (GTDB): domain Bacteria; phylum Bacteroidota; class Bacteroidia; order Flavobacteriales_D; family Sanyastnellaceae; genus UBA11663. The sequence goes on along the minus strand of CAZKGY010000047.1, from coordinate 6,379 downwards.
GGCCCAGCCACTTTGGTCGGCAACTTGGAAGGCGCCGAAGACCTGGTCACGGTCCAAAGCTTCATCGATTACCGCAACAGCTCCTCGGGGTTGAACATCGCATTCAACCGAGACACCTTGAAGTACTTTGACATCGCAGCCCTCCGTCCCGAGCAGGTGAGAACCCTCGAGGCGGGCTACCGGACCACGTTCGGGGACAAGTTGTACCTCGATGCCAACTACTACTTCAGCTGGTACACCGACTTCATCGGATACAACATTGGGTTGGACGTTCAGTTCCAGAACCCGACGACGCCGGACTTTGTCACCGGCGTGGACGTGTACCGCTACGCAGCCAACAGCCTCAACCAGGTCCAAACCCAAGGGGCATCGCTTGGCTTGAACTACTTCTTGTCGGATGAACTGACGGTCTCAGGGAACTACAGCTGGAACAAGTTGGTCAAAACGGACGAAGACGATCCGATCATCCCTGCGTTCAACACTCCTGAGCACAAATTCAACCTCGGCTTGACGGCACGCGGTTACGACGGGGTGGGCAAAGACAAGTGGGGCTTCGGCATCAACTACCGCTGGGTGCAGGGCTTCTTGTTCGAGGGATCTCCGCAATTCACAGGCTTCGTGCCTCAGTACGATTTGGTCGATGCCCAAATCAACTACCGATTCGACGCACAACGGCTGACCCTGAAGGTGGGCGGCAGCAACTTGCTTCGCAACGAGCACATCGAAACGTACGGGGGACCCACTGTGGGACGCCTGGCCTACGTGAGCTTGTTGCTGGACGCCAAGAAGTGACCCAAATCAAGTTTATCCCCAGTCAACCGGGTTTTGTCGACAATATTGTGTCATTCATACACCAATTAACCCTTGCGATACCTATCTTTCGCGCAAACTGAATTTCCTTTTTTCATGAAAAAGTTTCTAACCCTCGCCTTGAGCTTCTTGGCTTTCGCCCAAGTGGACGCCCAAGTGCGCTACCTCAATGAGGTCTTTTCTGACGTGACGGTCACGACCGACGTCGTGTATGGCACCAACGTCACTGTGCTTCCCTTGTTGCAAGGACAAGCACCTGCTGCACAGCCATTGGTCTGTGACATTTACGAACCTAACGGCGACACCGAAACGGATCGTCCAGTGTTGATTTACATCCACACAGGAAACTTTCTGCCTCAGTACTTGAACGGCTCTGCGGTTGGCACGAAGAATGACTCGGTGGCCGTCGAACTGTGCTCGCGCTACGCAAAAATGGGCTACGTGGTTGCTTCGATAGACTACCGTCAGGGATGGAACCCGTTGGCTGCCACGCAGTCGGAGCGGACGTTCCAACTCATCAATGCGGCATACCGCGGCGTGCAGGACGCACGCACGGCCGTCCGTTACTTCCGCATGACGGAAGATACGATGGGAGACCCCTACGGCATTGACCCGTCGATGATTGGGTATTTGGGTGAGGGCACTGGTGGCTACGTGAGCTATGCCGCTGCTACAATCTCGGATTACAATGACGTCATTTACGATGACAATGGTGCACCCATTACCAAATTCTGGACTGGTGATCCAAATGGAACCCCAGGGGTGGACTATCTGCCCATGGTCATCGAGGCCGTCAATGGCAACCCCGAAGGGACGACTGATGGTTTCGCGCCTCCAGGTGTGTTTGGACCAGACCCAGTTCAATTGTGTATCGCTAACCACACTGGTTACAGTAGCGATGTGAGCTACCAAGTAAATTTGGGAGGTGCGTTGGGTGATTTGAACTGGCTCGATCCGGGAGACCCAGCGATGATTTCGTTCCAATGCCCTGCTGACCAGTTTGCTCCTTACACCACCCAGGTCGTTGTGGTTCCTACCACAGGTGAAAACGTAGTGGAGGCTAGTGGCGCCTTCGATATTCACGCAGAAATCAATGCGCAACCTGCGCCAAACAACAATGGGTCATTTCAAGCGCTTGGGTTGACCGACGCGTACTCTGCCCAAGCTGTTGCCAATGGCAACCAAGGGTGGGACGGCTTGTACCCTGTGTTGAACGACTACGTGGGCAGCACGCCGACGCAGCCATTTGACGGAGCGCCATGGCAGTGGTGGGACGTGGCGACCACCGAAATGGTGGACGCAGCCAACGGCACGACCATTGCCGCCACGCAATTGACGCTCAACCCCAACATGGGTCCTCTCGAAGGCCGAGCGTACTGCGACACCATTGTGGGCTACTCGGCGCCTCGCATGGCAGCGTTGCTCGGATTGGCCAGCCAGGGTCCTGGTTGCACCGACGCGGATGCATGCAACTTCAACGCCCTCGCCACCTCGGATGACGGTTCTTGTGTCTACGCGGACCCAGGATTCAACTGCGCAGGCGAGCCCATCGCAGCAGGTTGCACCAACCCCTTGGCTTGCAACTACGACAACACGGCGACCTTGGAGGACGGCTCTTGCGACTTCCTCGATTCAAGCACCATCCCAACAGGCACGGAAAACGTGTGGTTGGTGGGCCTCACTTTGACGGGCACCGCCTTTGAAGCATTCGCAGGTCCCTGTGAAGCTGCGGGTGGCGTGAACCCCAACGTGAGCATCAACGGTGTGATCGCAGGCGACGGTTCAGCCCCGCTTGCCATGGCAGGCATCACCGATCCTACCGGATTGTTGGCAGACCTCGCAGCGTTGGCTTCCACCGTGGAGTTTGGCATTTGCGGCGACAACATCACGGTTGCCGCGTTGGGCAACATCATTCCGATGGTGGGCAACGGCCAGTTCTGGCAGTCACCCATTCCTGTGAATGATGACGGCCAATACTTGTGGGCGGCTCCTTTGGCGAACTTCCCCATTGGCTGCGGTGACCCTGAGGCAAACAACTTCACCGACGCCTGCGACTTGAGCCTGGCATGCACGTACGACGTGACCTTGCGTGTCAACATGGCCAACGAAATGGTTTCTGAGAACGGTGTGCACGTGGCAGGAGAATTCCAAGGATGGGATCCTGCAGCAACGCCTGCATCCAACGCTGCCTACGGCGTATACAGTGTGACTGTTTCTCTCCCGAATGGCGTGCATGAGTACAAGTTCATCAACGGCAACGAGTGGGGACAAGACGAAGTGATTTCTGGCGATTGCGCCGCTTCAGGCACCACCAACCGGTTCGTTACGGTGGCAGGTGGCGCTGTGGTGACCGGCACGCCTTGCTTCGGCAGCTGCGACGACTGCGCGGGCTGCACCGACCCCATGTTTGCGGAATACGATCCGTTCGCTGGTTCGGACAACGGTTCATGCGCCACGGGTGTGGTTGCTGGATGCACCTACCCAGACGCAGAGAACTACGAGGCCACGGCGAACGACGACGACGGCTCTTGCACGTTCGAGACGGGCTCCAGCGCTTGCCCTGCTGACCTCGACGGCGACGGAGCGGTGGCAACGGCTGACTTGCTTCAGTTCTTGTCTGCATTCGGCCTCGTGTGCGAATGATTCATTGATCCATTGCATGGATAGAGAAGGGCTGCCTGCGGGCAGCCCTTTTCGTTTTTGGTCCTGACGCAAGTCGTTTGGTCGGCACGGTGGGTTCCCCAACAGGTGTCAAAGCCACCTGGGTTGCCATTGGCGAATCGGTTTTCTTGTTATCTTCATCTCCCAAACAACACAAACAAACGTTATGAAGCAGTTTTTTGCAGCATGTGCATTGATGCTTGGCATCGCAAGCATGGGCATTGCCCAAGAGGTCGTGACTGGACCAGCCATCGCCCTCGACAAAGACGTTCACGATTACGGAACGATTCAGCAAGGAGCCAACGGCACGTGTGAATTCACCGTGACCAACAGCGGCACCGAGCCACTCATCATTTCTCGTTGCAAGGGATCATGCGGTTGCACCGTGCCCCAGTGCGAGAAGGCACCGATTGCGCCAGGCGCGACGTCTGCCATCACCGTGAAGTACGACACGAAGCGCATTGGCCCGATCAACAAGTCGGTGACCATCACGTCCAACGCATCCAACGAGCCCACCAAGGTGATCCGCATCAAGGGCAAGGTGGAAGCGTCAGATTTGGGCAACAGCGGAGGCATTCCCGTGAAGCAGCCGGCCGCAGGTGCGCCAACCAGCAAAGAATAAGGCCAAACCTCAACGAATTGAGGGCAAAGCCATCCTTCGGGGTGGCTTTGTTGTTTCAAGACGGGTATTTTTGTGCCCCAACAGGACGCCACCATGAACATCCCAGCGCAGTACGACCCCACCCTCACCGAAGACAAATGGTACGCCCATTGGCTGGAGGCGGGACATTTTCACTCCACGCCAGACGACCGTGAGCCCTACACCGTGGTGATTCCTCCGCCCAACGTCACAGGGGTGCTGCACATGGGGCACATGCTCAACAACACGATTCAAGACGTGTTGGTGCGCCGCGCACGGATGCAGGGAAAGAATGCATGTTGGGTGCCTGGGACGGACCATGCCTCCATTGCCACGGAAGCGAAGGTTGTTCGTCGGTTGCGTGACCAAGGCATCAAGAAATCCGATTTGTCGAGGGAGGAGTTTTTGGGCCATGCGTGGGATTGGACCCACGAGCATGGGGGCATCATCCTCGATCAGTTGAAAAAGCTCGGGGCAAGCTGCGACTGGAACCGGACGCGCTTCACCATGGACGAAGGCTACTACAAAGGGGTCATCGACACGTTTGTGGAGTTCCACGAAAAGGGGTTGATTTACCGGGGCGTTCGCATGGTCAATTGGGACCCTGTGGCGTTGACGGCATTGAGCGACGAAGAGGTCATTCACACCGAGGAGCATGGCAAGCTGTACTACGTGCGGTATGCCATCTCAGGAGAACAAGACCGCTGGATCACGGTGGCCACGACACGGCCTGAGACCATCATGGGAGACACGGCCATCTGTGTGCACCCCGACGACGAGCGTTACAAAGACCTCGTGGGCAAGAAGGCGATCGTGCCGGTGGTGGACCGGGAGGTTCCCATCATCGCGGACGACTACATCGACATCGAGTTTGGCACGGGATGTTTGAAGGTGACGCCCGCACACGACACCAACGACTACGACCTGGGCCAAAAGCACGGCCTCGAGACCATCGACACGATCAACGCAGATGGCACCATGTCTGCAGAGGCAGGAGCCTATGAAGGCATGGACCGGTTCGAGTGTCGGAAGAAGTTCCCTGAGGAGCTCGACCGCTTGGGCAACCTCGTCAAGGTGGAAGACTACACGAACAAGGTGGGGCGAAGCGAGCGAACCAACGCCGTGATCGAACCCCGCCTGTCGTTGCAGTGGTTCTTGGCGATGGAAGAGTTGTCCAAGCCCGCCCTGGAGGCGGTGATGAACGACAATGTCCAGTTCCACCCGCCCAAATTCAAGAACAGCTACCGCCACTGGATGGAGAACGTCAAGGACTGGTGCATCAGCCGCCAGTTGTGGTGGGGCCACCAGATTCCGGCGTGGTTCTTTGGCGAAGGCGACGAGGACTACGTGGTGGCGAGAACGGAAGAAGAAGCCTTGGCGCAGGCCCAGGCGAAAACAGGCAACGCCAGCATGACCATGGCGGATTTGCGTCGCGACGAGGACGTCATGGACACGTGGTTCAGCTCGTGGATTTGGCCCATTCAAGTCTTCGACGGGCTGCACAAGGAGGACGAGGTGGCCTACTACTACCCCACGAACGACCTCGTGACGGCGCCTGAAATCATGTTTTTCTGGGTGGCTCGCATGATCATCAGCGGCTACCACTACCGGGGAGAAGCCCCGTTCAAGAACGTGTACTACACCGGCATCGTGCGGGACAAGAAGGGTCGCAAAATGTCCAAGAGCCTCGGCAACAGCCCCGATCCGATCGAACTCATGAAGCAATACGGCGCCGACGGCGTACGCGTGGGCATGCTGTTGACGTCTCCCGCAGGCAACGACTTGCCGTTCGACGACAAGCTCTGCGAGCAAGGCCGAAATTTCGCCAACAAGATTTGGAACGCCTTCCGCTTGGTGCAAGGGTGGGAGGTGGACGAGGCGAAAGCCCAGCCTTCCGCCGCCGCCACCGCCGTGGCATGGATGGAGGCGCGCAGCCAACAGGCCATGGAAGAACTCGATGGGGCGTTTGCGAATTTCCGTTTGAGCGAAGCGTTGATGACGACCTACCGCTTGGTGTGGGAGGAGTACTGCAGCTGGTACCTAGAATCCATCAAGCCACCGTTTGGCGAGCCGATTGACGGCGCGACGAAGCAGGCGACGCTCGACATGTTTGAGCGCATGCTCAAGCTTTTGCACCCGTTCATGCCATTCCTCACGGAGGAAGTTTGGCACTGGACAGGCGAGCGTCAAGGGCATGCCGACGATTTGTGTGTGGCGGCTTGGCCTGAGCGAACGGCTTACGACAAGGGCATCTTGTCGGACATCGAC
>CAZKGY010000046.1:0-9368 GCA_964552305.1 uncultured Comamonadaceae bacterium | reverse complement strand
AACAAAGCGTCCAACTTGAAGTCAAGCCTTGCCAACCACGTGGCCGGCCTTTGACTCTGAGTTGACGACGACAAACTCGAAAGCCCTGTGCACCACGCACAGGGCTTTTTTTGTGCGCATGAATGCAATGAAGCGCCCGAGAGAGCGGATGGTTGACGGAGGGGTTTCATGCTTGGAAGACGACGAGTTGCTTGCGCTGTTGTTGGGAACGGGACGGAATGGAAGCCATGCGGAGGACGTGGCGAGGGAGTTACTCGCCATGGCGCAGGGATGTTTGAACAACCTCGCTTCCTGGCCGCCAGAGAGCCTGGCCCTTGTGCCGGGCATTGGTCCGGCCAAGTCGGCGCAGATCGCTGCCGCGATGGAATTGGGTAGGAGGCGCCAATTCGATCAAGACCGCGTTGGCCAGGTGGTCACGCAATCTCGCGACGTGTTTTTGCGTTTCGCTTCGAGACTTTCCGATTTGCAACACGAAGAATTTTGGCTCTTGCTTCTCAGGCGTTCCAACAAGGTCCTTGCCGAAGTGTGCATTTCTCGCGGTGGTTTGTCGGGCACGGTGGCCGATCCCAAAATCATCTACGCCCGGGCCCTGGCCATGCGTGCTTCTGCCATGGTGCTTGTGCACAACCACCCCTCCGGACAAACCAAGCCGAGCGAGGCCGACCGCGGGTTGACAAAGCAACTATGCCAGGCCGGCCGGTTTTTGGATTTGCCGGTCTTGGACCACGTCATCATTGCTGGGGGGCGCTACGTTAGCTTTGCCGATCAAGGATGGTTGCAATGAACACAACAAGGCATCGGCTCATGGTCGTGGTGGGGGCGCGCCCTCAATTTGTGAAGGCCGCGGCGTTTCATCGCGCTTGGGTGGCCAACCCCGCGTGGGAAATCGTGTGGGTACACACGGGACAGCACCATGACGAAGCCCTGAGTGCCCAGTTCTTTGCAGAACTGGGGTTGCCGGAACCCGACGAGTTCTTCGACGTGCGCCGCGGGTCCAGAGGGATGAGAATGGGCGACATGATGGCTGGTGTTCAGCTGGCAATTGCCGATCACCGTCCCGATGCCGTGCTTGTGTTCGGTGACACAGACTCGACCTTGGCGGGGGCTTGGGCAGCGACGGCCGAAGGATTGCCCTTGATTCACATTGAAGCGGGGCTGAGGTCGGGCTTGTGGAGCATGCCTGAAGAGGTGAATCGCGTGTTGACCGACCGCATGTCGAACGTGTTGGTTTGTCCATCCGACGAGGCCGTGGGACATCTGTCAAGTGAAGGAATCACGCATGGATGGCCCGGCAAAGGTTGGCCCACCCACGACGCCCGTTGCGTCTGGAAAACAGGGGACATCATGCACGACAATGCGCTGCATTGGTCGAAGGACTTCCCTGCAGAAACCAAGGCTCAGGGGCCTGCACTCATGACCATGCATCGGCCCTCCAACGTGGACGACGCATCACGGTTGTGGGCGTGGATTGAGGCGATTGGCGGTTGGGCGAAGCAGCATGGGCTGTTGGTGAAGTTCCCGATTCACCCTCGTACGGCCAAGGTTTTTCAATCCACAGAAAGTGACTGGAAGACATCGTTGCAGGGCCACGGCATCGAACCACTGCCTCCTTTGGGCTACCAGGATACGCTGAGGTCGATTCATGAAGCGCCTCTGGTGTTGACGGACAGTGGTGGGGTTCAAAAAGAAGCCTATTCGCTGGGGTGCCGATGCGTGGTGATGCGGTCGACCACGGAATGGGTGGGACAGGTTCGTGAGGGCCAATCGGTGCTCGTCGCCGAGCCGCGACAACTTGAGTCTGAAGCGACCACCCTGTTGCACAAGGGGCGTTCGAAGGTGGGGGACTTGTACGGCGACGGCTGCGCGGCACAAACGATTGTGGCCGCATTGGAATCCATGTGGGCGTGAGAAGGAGGGGCGAGGCAACATTGGTGCTCGTGCATCCCATGCCTTCCCAACGGATGCGCTACGCAGCCGAGGTGGTGTTTCACGATTGGCATGGATTGACGGTGGAATGGTCGCCCCACGGTTCCATCGAAGGCTGGGTTGAGGCGCGTGTAGGCGATGCTGTGGTGTCACGGTGGCCGGTTCACGCCGTTGCGCGAGACGAAACCCGGCCGGAAGACCAGCCGGAGGTGTTGTGGCACACCTGGTCCGTCAACTCCCCGAAGCATGGACCGTGCGTCTTGCCATTGCCGTGTGCGATGGCCGAGGAAAAGGATGCGAGCATGGGGTTTGATGTGCTGGGCGCAGCCTTGCATGGACTCACGTGTTGGTCCGAGCAGGCTGACGAAGTCGCAAGGGACATGCATGGCCGGCCGCTCCCCATGGAGATTGACGGGCAACCGATTCAATGGAACGGCCATCGCTGGCCAATGTCACAGCTCCACCGAATGCCTTGGGTGGAATGCATGGCTCTGCTCCTTGTCGAGGCTTGGGGGCTGTCCGACGACCGGAATTCGACCTTTGGTTGGAAGCCTACGTTTGATGTGGATGTGGCCTATTGTCATCTGGGAAGGCCTCGTTGGAAGTCGCACCTGTTGCAATGCCGGGATGTCCTCTTGGGTCGTTGGCAAACTGCTTCCATGCGTCGTCGCGTGCTTTCGGGAAAGTCCAAGGACCCATACGACACCTATGCCTGGATCAAGGATTTTCATCGAAACGAAGCCTTGACTTGGTACGTCTTGGCGGCCAAACGTCGTCGTCCGTATGACGTGGGTCTCGATCCAAATTCGCCAGCGCTCTCGGGACTGAAGGAATCACTGACGCACCATGAGGGAGGCGCCTTGGTTCGTTGGCATCCAGGGCATGGAGCCATGTCAAGCGAGGAAGCCTTGCTTCAAGAACGAGCTGAAGCGCTGCAATGGGCGCGCGGTGACCATCGAGGCATCAGGGCGCACTTTTTAAGGAGTGAGCCAGGAGAAGGGTGGAGGACGTGGGAGCGTCTCGGGGTCGAGGAAGATTGTTCCTTGGGGTGGTCGCGCGAGGTGGGTTTCAGGGGTGGTGTGAGTCGACCGTACATGGTCTTTGACTTGGCATCCAATGCTCGCTTGCAATTGACGGTGGAGCCCATCGCGGTCATGGACAGTGCCTTGCAGGCTGGTTTGAACGTGCGGCCGGAGGCGGTCATGGATGTGGTGACCCCGATGATGGATGTGGTGCGCGACGTGGGAGGTTCATGGGTCATTTGTTGGCACAACACGTCGGTGAGTGAACGAGACGGTTGGAAGGGGTGGCAGGCGGCTTACGTCAACATGGTTCAACGGGCTCGGTCCATGGGTCACCCAACGCATGGCCATGCTTGACATGGGCTGGTGGTCTTGGCTGGCTTGGTCGCTGGTGGCCGTGGTCAAATTTGTGGTGACCCCCTCCGCCATGGTGGCCGCAGGGCACTCCGCGCTGGAGGCATGGATGGTCACTGGCACGGGTGCGTGCTTGGGGGTGGCGGCTTTCTGGCATTTCGGCAAGTGGTTGTTTTCTTGGATCGAACGTGTGAGGCCCTCTCGATGGGAGCGGGGCAAGCGGGTGTTCACCCCTGGGCGTCGTCGCGTGGTTCGATGGAAGAACCGATTTGGATTGAATGGAATCCTGCTGGTGTCAGGGCTCATCTCCGTGCCGATTGCCACTGTGCTGGCGGCAAAGTATTTTCGTGCCGTGCCTTATGCCATGGGCAGGTTGATGCTTGCGTTTGTGACATGGGCGGGCTTGTTGACTGGCGTGAGCTGGTTGGTGAAATTGACGACTGCATGAATTTGGCTCCCCTGTTTTTTGATTTGGACCACACGCTGTGGGATTTCGAATCCAACTCCCGCAAGGCGCTTCGATTGGGTTACGATGCCCTGAAGTTGAAGGACGTTGGGGTGGACGACGTGGATGCGTGGATCGCCGCGTACGAGAAGGCGAACGACTGGTGTTGGGAAGCCTACAGGCAAGGCAAGATGGACAAGGAAACCCTCCGAGGAGAGCGGTTTCGTCTAGGCATGAAAGCCCTTGGCTTGGCATGTCCTCCAGCGTTGGCGGAGGACCTCGGCGCACACTACATCGAAACGTCGCCATACCAAACGGCCTTGATCCCTGGAACGCACGAGTTGTTGCAAACCTTGAAACAACGGGGGCACCGGATGTGGATTTTGACCAATGGATTCGAGGAGGTGCAGCACATCAAAATGTCCAATTGCGGATTGGATGCGTATTTCGAGGATGTCTACACTAGCGACGCGCTTGGGGTCAAAAAACCGCATGGGGACGCGTTTCGCTTGTCGTGTGCCAAGGCAGGGTTGCGCATGGATGAGGGAGTCATCATGGTGGGCGACAGCTGGGAAAGCGATGTCCAAGGGGCTCAGGACGTGGGTTGGCGTGCCATCCATTTCAACCCATCCGGCGAACCGATCCAAGAAGCGTGGCGGACCGCAGCATCCTTGCTGGACATTTTGGAGATGCCGTTGGAAGCCTGACGTACCTTCGAGTCATGTCAGAACAAGAATCCAAAGGCAAGCTCAACATCGAATTGCCTGAAGACGTGGCCTCAGGGGTGTACGCCAACCTGGCGGTCATCACGCACAGCCCCGCCGAATTCGTGATGGACTTCATCCAGGTCATGCCGGGCATGCCCAAGGCGAAGGTCCGCAGCCGGGTGGTGATGTCGCCTCACCACGTGAAGCGTTTGCTTGCCGCACTCGCCGAGAACGTGCAGCGTTTTGAAAGCCAGCACGGTCCAATCAAAGAGCACGGTGGAGGTGACCCCGGCATGCCTTTGCCATTCATGGGGCCTCAGGGCGAGGCCTGACCTTACGCTACTGAGGAACGCGCTCCGTGGAAGACGCCCAAAACGGAGCCACGGAGCTTGGTTGAGTCCTCAAACAGGTTGGCGGCACGTGTCCCTTCGCCGGGTTGGTGAGGGGCGTTCGGATGGAACCAAGTCATGCAAACCGGCTCGCCTTCTTGCAGGGTGGGCAATTGGATGCCAAACTGCCGGGCAGGACGCGTGGTCAGTGCATGCATGAGTGCAGTCAATGCCTTGTCTTGCCCTTCGACGGCGTTGGTGAGCCCCGTCCATGCCAAGGCAAAGGCTGAAGGAAGGCTCGCCATCCCGTCAGGGCTCAGCATGAATTCCACGTCGTGGCTTTCAAGGTTTTCGGGCCTGTGGTCACTCACGACCACGTCGATGGTGCCATCCATGATTCCGTTGGCCAAGGCGATTTGGTCGTCTTTCGAACGGTAGGGTGGCGTGTTCCTCAACAGCCCATTGAACCCTTGGAGGTCTTCGTCGCAACACATCAAGTGCGCGGCGGATGTGCCACAAGTCACGGCCAATCCTTCCGCTTTCGCCTCGCGGACCAGTTCAACGCCTTTGCGCGAACTCAAGACGGCAAGGTGCAGTCGTCCTCCTGTGTATCGCAAAATGTCGAGGTCTCTCGCCACGCGAATGCTCTCAGCCTCGGCTGGAGACCCGGTCAAACCCATGGAAGTGCTCGCGACCCCTTCGTGCATCACGCCGCCGGCATTCAAGTCGCCGTCATGGGGTTGGTCAATGACCGTGAGGCCGTGGGTTTGGGCGTAGGTCAATGCTCGCTGAAGCATCCCAGGTCGATCGATGGGTGCATCGTCGGTGAAGGCGACAGCGCCTGCTTGTTGCAGGTCGTGCATCTCGGTGAGTTGCTTGCCTTCTCGGCGTTCAGTCATGCATGCCATTGGAAGCGCCTTCGCCGGCACTCCCGAGTCGTTGGCCCGCTGGGTGGCCGCATGGACCCATTGCATGGACGCCGCTCCGTCCATGGGTGGAGTGGTGGATGGAAGCACCGCGACGTGGCAGAAACCACCTGCGCTGGCTGCTTGAAGTCCGGCGTGGAGGCCTTCCTTGGTTTCTTCGCCCGGTTCTCGGAAATGGACTTGGCCGTCGATCCAACCGGGACTGACCATGCTCCCATCGTGTTGCAGGATTTGGCATCCTTCAGGCGCCTCAAGTGACGCACCCACTGATTTCACGATGCCCTGTTTCAAGAGGATGTCAACGCATTGGTTGTGCCAAGGGCCTCGGGGGTCCCAAACGAGGACGGATTTCAGGAGAACAACGTGTTCCATTTTCTTAGAAAGAGGGTTTCGAGGGCGAGTGCCAGCAATGCGCCCATGACAAAGTACCAAGCGAGTCGCCGACCCGCAATGTTTTGCTGCACCAAGGCGGCCACCCCTTCGGCAGGTTGGCTCCAAACTTCGATGTCCGGCCAGCCTTGACGTCCCACGGCCGTGGTCCATTCGTCGGCGGTCCAACACGTCAAATCCGATTCCTTGCGGTCGTGGTTCAGCCCGAACACCGCCACGGTGTTGCCGTCTTGGTTGACAGCATACAGCCCGGGTTCTTCGAGCGAATTGCCCCAGCCGAGTTTGGTCCCACCAGGGGTGGTACGGACTTCGGGAACCCATTGCTTGTCGGTCTGGCCCGGCGCCAAGGCTTGGATGGACCAATCGATGGAAGATGCCCGGGATTGCAAGGTGTCCAACCGCAGTGGGAGCAACAACGTTTGGTCTGACCCAAGGGTCAATTGGGCGCTCTGGGTCGCCCGAGAAGATTCCGCAATGCGCAACAAGGTTGGCACAAACAAGCCGTGTCGGGTGAAGTTGCCCGTTTCCAATGGAGCGTGAAGCACGAACGTTTCCCCGCGTTCGGTGCCGCCATCCAGTTTGCTCAAGAATGGCATGCCGTTGTCGGCGGTGGCCAAGACGGATTCGTCGTTTCGCGGGCGTCGGCGTAACAACCGGTCGTAGGTCGGCCAGTCGACGTTTTGGGGCACGTTTCGAAACACCCCCTGAAACAGTGGATGCGACCATTGCACCGAAGCCACCTGGCCTTCGCCCAGGACCCATCCTTGGGTTTCGCCCATGTTCATGGCTTCCAACAAAGACGACATGCCCAACCCGGAGCTGTCTGGGATGAGCAGGACGGTGCCTCCGGCTTCGCGGAACCGGGCGATTTGCGCGCATTCTCCGGCCGAGGGACGCTGGATGCCATTGGCAACGAGAACGTCGTAGCCGACGAGGTTTTGGGTCGAGGGCAGGCTCGAGGCCCGTGTGACCGAAAGCAGTGGCGAAGCTGAGGCAAAGGCCTGGTCGACGAGCGACGAAGTGCGATGGATGCCGTCGTGCCGCTCGGACCAATGAAAGACGTCGACAGACGGTTCCACGCGATACCCGAGGTGGTAAGCGTCGTCGAATTGTACAGGGGCATCGCTGAGCTTGACTTGCACGGCGTGGTGGCCCGGCGCGCCATGCGTGAAGCGAAGCACGGTGTCGGTGGGCAGGCCGGGAACCACGTTGAACGAGCCAATGGCTTCGGTGACGCCATCGATTTGGAGGGTCAAAGGGAGGGCGCCAACCCCTTCGTTCGCGTCATGTGCAATCCTCACGTAGAGTGCCGCAGGTTGATCGGCCAGCGCGATCGGGGCGTCGAACCACACCGAGTCCACCCACATGTTGGGCACCTCGTTGGCGCGAAGTGGAAGCACGTGCCAGCGCGCGGACGTGTCAGGGGCAGTGGTTTGGTTCACGTCGTGGCTCGACCGTTGAAGGTCGGTGACCCAGAACGCCTGCGCACGGGAAGAGGCCGCGCGTTGCAACTGGTCTTCTGCCCGTTGGATGACCGAGGCGAGGGAAGGGGAGCTCGAAGAAGGTGCCGCGCCCGCGATGCGTTCAAGCGCTTCGGTTTGGGTGACAAATCGCTGATCCTGGCCGTCAAAGTCGCTGGCAAACACGTGAAATTGAGCCGTTTCGTCGAAGGCTTCCACCAAGGCAGACGCCTTTTGTTTGGCTTCTTGCAACAACGACCCCACTTCGCCTGAAGCCATCATCGAAGGGCTTGTGTCGAGGTAGACGGAGACGGATTGTCGGGCCGAGACGTCCGAGGCGTCTTCAGGCACCAACATCGGGTCTGCGAAGGCCACGATCAAGCACGCGAAGGCGAGCAAGCGCGCCAGCAGAATGAGTAGATTGCGGAGGCGATGCCGCGATTGCGTTTCCTTTTGGACGTCTTTCAGGAAGGAAACGTTGGAGAATGCGACGCGTCGAAACCGACGCAATTGCAACAAGTGAAGGGCAATTGGGATGGCGAGAGCCACCAAACCCCACAGTATTTCAGGCCTGCCCCACACGTCGCAAATTTAGTTCGATTTTTGTGTGATGGACACAGAAACGCTGAAGGAGTTTTTGCTGGAGAAGGCGGCGCTGCATGAGGTACCCGATTTCATTCCCGACGATCCCTTGTCCATCCCTCACCGGTACACTGAGCGCGTGGACGTGGAGGTAGGAGGCTTGCTGGCGGCGACCCTGGCTTGGGGCAACCGCGTGTCCATTTTGAAGAGCTTGAATTCGCTCATGGCCAGGATGGACGACGCACCCGGGGATTTCGTGAGGAACCATGAACCTTCGGATTTGGCGGTGTTCGACGGGTTTGTGCATCGAACCTTCCAGGCGGAAGACATGAAGGGTTTTGCCCGAGCACTTCAAACAATGCTGCGCACGCACGGCTCCTTGGAGGCGTTTTTTGTCGATGCCTGGAACCGTTCGGACGATCGGTCTCAGATGAAGGAGGCCCTCGCGTTGTTCCATCGGGCTTTTGTGGCGACGGACGGCGTGGCTGATCGCACACGAAAGCACGTGGCCAACCCCATGAAGGGGTCCGCAGCCAAGCGACTCAACTTGTTCTTGCGGTGGATGGTCCGCCCTTCCAGCCGTGGCGTGGATTTGGGCTTGTGGCATGGCATTCCTCCTCGTGTGCTGAGCGTGCCATTGGACGTGCATACCGCGTCCGTGGGCAGAAAGTTGGGGCTTTTGCAGAGGAAGGCCAACGATTGGCGCGCCGTGGAAGAACTGACCCAATCGCTCCGCGTCATTGACCCTGAGGATCCGGTGCGCTTGGATTTTGCGTTGTTTGGGCTTGGGGCAATCGAAGGGTTTTGACCCTCCAAGGTGGAGGGCGACCTTTGCGCCGTGGAATTGCGGAAAACGAAAGACGACAGCTTGACGCTGAAGCATCCCACGCTGGGGGTCCATTACCACAGCGTGCATGGCGCTTGGTCAGAAACCCAGCACGTGTTTGGTCAAGAAGGTTTGCGTCCTTTGGCCGAAGCTTGGTCTGAAGGGGACGCCCCCATTCGGGTGCTTGAGGTAGGCATGGGCACGGGCCTCAACGTCCTTTGTGCCCTGTCGATTGCGTCCGCCACAGGCGCATCGGTTGAGATGGACAGCTTGGAACCCCATCCGTTGGCTTGGGATGAGGTAGAGTCTTTGGGTTACGACGCCTTGACTGGGGTCGAGCGTGAGGTTTGGCAACAAATCCACGAGCAGGGGGGCTTGGAATTCGATTCCTTTTCCTTCCG
>CAZKGY010000045.1:0-9434 GCA_964552305.1 uncultured Comamonadaceae bacterium | reverse complement strand
CGAAGCCGTTGGCCGCGTCGTTGGTCCAGGCTGCTCCGGGGTCTTCCCCGGGCTTGCCGAAGATGTCCACGACCGTTGAACCGTTTTTCACGAGCACAAAGGCGTCGTCGCCGTTGGCGTAGGTGGGAGCAGGATAAGGGTTGTCCAACTGGTCCGCCAACGCTTGCATTTCTGGATCGACCGCAGGGCTGATGGCGCCACCACCCAGGGGCACATCTTCTGTTTGGCCGTTGACGAGCACCCATGTTCCCAAGGCGGGGATGGTGCCGCTCAGCTGCGTTTCGTCTGTCACCGCCAATTCTCCGTTCGCCCAACGCTGGATGCTGTAAGCGCTCAAGTCGATGGGTTGGTCGGTGGGGTTGAAGAACTCAATCCCTTTGTTGTTGCCAGAGCCTTCGCACACCTCGGACATGAAAATTTCGGTGCACTGCGCTTGGGCAGCAAAGCCAGAGAACGCCAGGACGACGGCCGTGGCAAGTAAGGAGAAAATGGAGGAACGTTTCATCGAGGAAAAGTTTGTGGTGGAATCGTTTTGAGCCCGCAAATTACCCCGCATTCTCCAACCTTCGACCAAACGCGCCAAACCTGTTGCCGGGTTCTCAAATCCCCTCGACGAAAGACAACCTCTAAGAAGGCAGTCGAGAACCATGGCTCGACGCCTGAATGGCCAGTCGTGCCTTCTTGGTCAGCCCCTTCCACACCATCTCATGGCTGTGGTCAATCAGGGATTGAACGACGTCCCAGGGTACGTCTGCAAGAGGGGATGGGACCACGAGGTTCCAATGCTTGGGGTGCAGGTACTTCCCGGAACGGATGCCGTCGTAGGAAGCACGCAACTCCGGCACGCGTTCTGGGTCGCATTTCAAGCCGCATCCTTGGAATTCCGACGCGTCAACCACGCAAAAAATCTTGCCTCCAACTTTGAAGGTCAACGTATGTTCGTCGAAAGGCAGATCCTCGGTGGCTCCCAAAAGACCCAGGCAATGGGCGCGGACTTTCTCGAACAACCGTTCTTCAGACGTCATGCAAGGGAGGCCAGCTTTTCTGCCACCTTGGCCAACACCCCGTCCAAGGCCACCATCAAGGGACCTGCGTCCAAGGAACTCATGGAAGGGCGCCAAGTGTCCAACATTTCGTTGATTTCTCCTGCGCCAAGCAACGTCATGGTGGGCTTCAACGAATGACGCGTCGCCGAAATCACGTTCCAGTCCTCAGCCTCTGCCGCAGCCTTCAAGCCGTGCTGCGCCTTGGACAACGTGTCGTTCAAGGCGCCCAGAAATTCTCGATACGTCGAGGGGTCGTCGCCGAAGATGGCGTCGTATTGGTCAAAGTTGGGCGTCACGTTCATGGCGGTGCGTTTTCAGCTCCCCACGAAGTTATTGATAAACCCGAACGTAATCGATGGCCATGAATTGCGGGAACAACGTGGTCTCGTCTGGATACCCCAAGAACGTTCCTCCCACCGCCACGTTCAAAATGAAAAAGAACGGGTCGTTGAACGGCGTCGGATACCCCGCAGGATCGATGGTTCCCTGCGTTGTGACCATGTGGTAAGGCTCGTCGTTCATCAACCAAACCATGGTGTCTGGGGACCATTCCAGCGAGAAGACGTGGAACTCGTCCGCGTAGGTCGCAGGAAAATCGGAGAAGACGGTGGATCCCACGTTGGGGTGTCCTCCACCGCTCACGATCTCTCCCCAGTGGCATGTGCCGTAGACCTTGTTGGGGGCGTCTCCTTTGAGCTCCATGATGTCAATCTCGCCGCATTCAGGCCACCCCACTTCGCTGTGGTTGGCGCCGAGCATCCAAATCGCAGGCCACAAACCTTGGCCTTGTGGCAGAACGGCACGCACGTCGATGCGCCCGAATTGGAACTCCTGCAAACCCTGAGACTTCATGCGCGCGGAGGTGTATCCCCCACCCTCTTCCAGGGCCACGATGACCAAATTGCCATCCTCCGTGTACGAATTGGTCGAAGAGTTGGTGTAGTTCTGCAGTTCTTGGTTGCCCCAACCACTGGCACCCAGCTCATGGATCCAGTTGGCCGTGTTGATCCCTGGCCCGTCAAATTCGTCAGACCAAACCAACGACATGCCAGCCGGGGGATTGTTGGCGTCATGCGGCGTGTCGTACCCTCCCTCTGGGATGTCAATCACGAGCTGCGTGTCGTCGTTCAGAATGGTGCAAACTGCACGCGTCTTCGATCCGAGGTAGCCGTTGGTTGGGTTGGACAAGTCGACGTAAAACACCTCGTCGCTTTCCAAGGCGTCGTCGATGACCACGCCAATGAAAATGTCCTTCACCAACTCCCCTGGCGCGAAGGTGACCGTGCCGGCTTGGTATTCGAAGTCTTCGTCCATCAACGCAGTGCCTTCGACCGTTTCAAAGTCGACTGACACCTCTTGATCGTTGGATGCATCGAGACGGATTTCCAGCTTGAAATTGGCGTTGAACGTGCTTTCAAGGGACGTCCTGTCACCAACAAACTGAATCTCGGCCAACACAGGGGCGGGTGGTTCGCCACAATCGGAACAGCCCACCGCCATCATGGCAAGGCAAGCCGGCATCCACCATCGGGTCAAAGGCATGCGTGTCATTCTTCTTCAAAGATGAGGCTGAAGTATCCACCGCCCGGCACGTCGTTGCATTCCCCGTCAATTTGAGGCGCAACCAACACCATGCGTGAGGTATCGAGTTCCGTGATCCAGAAGGTGGAACCCGCGTTCCACACGCCCATCCAACCACAAAGTTCGTTGCCGTCAGCCGTCACCATGGAATTTACCGTGATGCCTGGTTCGCCGTTGGGTCCCACTTCCAGCTCAAGCTTGTAGCGGGTGGGCGCCACGTCCATCACCGTTTCAATGAACCCTTCGAAAGGATTCATGGTGCTGCCGTTGTTGTCGTAAATGAACTCTCCTGCCTCGGTCAAAGACCAGCGGTCGTCGTATTGAAACTCAACCAACCCGTCAGCCGGAGATGCGTACCATTCCGTGCTGCCTGGTTCAGGGCCGATGGCAATGGCGCCTGCCTCCGTGGACAACTTCCAGCGCTTGGGCGTGTCGCATCCCGTGACCAGCTCCTTCACGCCTTCGCAAGGCAGAACAGCGGTTTTGCCGATGTACACGGTGTCCTGGAATTGATACATGCCACCGGGACCTTGGGCCTGATAGGTCAAGGGGTAAAATCCGCGCTGCACGTAGAACATGGTGTCCACGGACTTCTCGCTGATTTTGCCGTTGCCAAAGTCCCAAAGCTGCATGAACACGTCGTCGCTTGCTTCGGCCTCAACCACGATGTGGTTGGGGATTTCAATGTGACCAAGCCCCATGCTTCCTGCGCCGTGCACAAGCGAATCTGGGGGATTCAAGGTGTACAAATAGTGCCAATTCACTTCAGCCGTAGGAGGGGCTGGCAAGTCTCCGCCGCGTTCTTGAACAGGGTCGCAGGCCACAAGCGCCGCCAACCCCACGAGACCGACCAACCAAAGGGTGTTTTGCTTCAACATCAGTATCCAGGATTTTGGGTCAACTGCCCGTTGGACAAGGTGATTTCTGCGGTGGGAATCGGGAACAACTCGCTCTTGTCCGTTTGGAAGCCAGCCTCCGCAAGCACCTCGCCCGCGCGTCCCTGCCTCACCAAATCAAAGAAGCGGTGCCCTTCCAACCCCAATTCGACGCGACGTTCGCGCCAGATGGTCTCGAGCAACTGGTCTCCGACGTGGTTCCAGACTGGAGTGATGTCCGGGTAGCGTTCGTCGAAATTTGGAATGCTGTTGTTCTTCCAAGGAAGTCCAGCACGCTCCCACACCATCTTCAACGACTCTTTCGCTTCGTCGTCAAACCCGAGTCGGTTGCACGATTCGGAGTGCATCAACAACACGTCCGCAAAACGAATCACGCGGTCGTTCGACCCCCCGTTGGGGTTGGGGTCGCCAAATGGCGCCAACTCCGAAGCGGGGTTGAAGTACTTCCGCGCGTAGTATGGGTGAGGCATGTCGGTGGCTTCTTCCGACAGCACGCCCCAGTCGGCAATGGTGTCACCCACCGTGTACACGGTGTAACCCAAACGGGAATCCACACGGGGAATTTCGTTGCCGTTCACCACTTCGGTCCACGTCCGAAACGCGTCCACGAAGTCTTGCGTGGGCAAGTTGAAGCCGTAGCCCTGGAACGCCCCGCGTGCGCGCTGGAACACATTCGTGTAGGTGCCTTCGCTCCAAAATTGCGCACCCCAGTTTCCTCCGCTGTCGTTGGCGTACTGGATTTCCCAGATGCTGCCTTCCCCGTTCTCGCCCGATTCTGTGAAAATGGAACCGTAATCGATGGCCAGAGAATATTCGCCCGACTGGATCACTTCCAGGCATCGCTCGCGGCACTCCGCGTACTTGCCTTGGTAGAGGTATGCCTTCGCCAGCAAAGCGTTGGCTGCACCGCTTGTGGCACGTCCTGTCTCGTTCTGGCTGAACGAGCTCTTCTCGCGGAGATAGGTGGATGCTTCGATCAAGTCCGCTTCGATTTGGTCCCAAACGTCCTGTCGAGAGGCGCGGGGTTGCGCGTACTCCGATGGCGCCAAGGTGGTGGTCACCAATGGCACCCCACCAAAGGTTGTCACCAAGTTGAAGTACCAGAACGCCCGGATGAACCGAGCTTCCGCCATGAGGGCATTCTTCTCGAGTTCGTCCATGTCGATGCCTGGGATGTTTTCCAAGGCGATGTTGCAGTACGTGATGCCTTTGTAGGCCGCCTGCCATTCCCCGAGAACCATGCCACTCGCAGGGTCTCCGAAGAAATCCGCGAATTCTTGGAGGTCCGCCGCGTCTGCGTCGCCGGAACCGCCCTTGTCGGCATCGTCGCTGACCACGTCACCGAAGAACCAACGAAAGTGTGAACCAGGGGCAGAAATTTCCACTT
Organism: uncultured Comamonadaceae bacterium; assembly: GCA_964552305.1. Taxonomy (GTDB): domain Bacteria; phylum Bacteroidota; class Bacteroidia; order Flavobacteriales_D; family Sanyastnellaceae; genus UBA11663. The sequence continues at coordinate 4,524 of CAZKGY010000045.1, read as the reverse complement.
GGAGGGGAGCGTAGCACGCCTTGATGGCGGCTTCTGCATCTTCTGCGGTTTGGTAGAAGTTCCCTTGAGAACTGCCGATGTAAGGATCCCTTTGGAGGAAATCCTCGTTGCATCCGGTGGCCAAAACCAACAGCGCCGCGAAAAGCGACACGCCCAGAAGCTTGTGTGTGATGGTTGCTGTTTTCATCAGAATGTCACGTTGAGGCCCAAGTTGTAGATCCTGGGCGATGGGTAAAAGCCTCGGTCAATGCCGATGTCGAGCGTGCCACGGGTTCCGATTTCCGGATCGAGGCCGTCGTAGCTTGTGAATGTCCACAAATTCGCCACGCTGGCGTACACTCGGAACTTGTCGAAGCCCAACTGGTTGATGAGCGTCCGTGGCAAGGTGTACCCTACCTGCAGCGACTTGACCCGCAGGTAAGACCCATCTTCGATGAAACGGTCCGACACGCGGTTGTTGCCGTTGCGGTCAGCGTCGGTGATCCTGGGCTCGTCAAAGCTTGTTCCCTCCCCTGTCCAGCGGTCAAGCGCGGAGATGGGAAGGTTGGTGGTCGCCAAGTCGTAGCGGAACATGCCATTGTAGATGTCGTTCCCGTGGCTGCCTTGCAAGAACAAGTTCACGTCGAATTGCTTCCAGTTGGCTGACGCCGTGAATCCGTAGGTGAAATCCGGGTGAGGGTTGCCGATGACAACCTTGTCTTCGTTGTCGATGACGCCGTCTTCGTTTTGATCCACAAAAATGACGTCACCAGCCACGGCGTTGGGCTGGGCAGAAGCCAACGCTTCGGCGTCGGTTTGGAAGATGCCCGCCGTTTCAAATCCGTAGAACGAGGCGATGGGCAATCCGAGGTCGGTGATCGCCACAAAGTCTCCCGAGCCAAACACGTTCGCCGTGAAAATGGGTTGGTTCAACGAGTCCACTGGCGCGCCGAGGTCGGTGACTTCGTTGCGGTACATGGAGAAGTTTCCGTTCAAGTTGTAGGTGAAGTCGCCTTCGCCTCCTTGGTACCCAAGCGTGAACTCCAACCCGCGGTTGCGCGCAGAGGCCACGTTTGACGGGCCTGGCTCAAGACCAGCAACCCCGGGAATTGGCACCACGGCAAGCATGTCCTGGGTCGACTTTTCATAGATGTCGAAAATGACGTTCCAACGTCCCTCCATGAAGTCCATGTCCAAGCCAAGGTTGATCTGTTCCGACCGCTCCCAACGCAAGTCGGGGTTGGCAATGACCACGGGTCCCGAACCCAACGTCTGGGCCTGTTCGGAGCCAAACGTGTAGTTCAATCCATTGACAATGATCGGGTTGTATGCGTAATCGCCGATTTCGGCGTTGCCGTTTTGTCCCCAGCTCGCACGCACCTTGAAGAAGTCGATCCAGTCTTTTTCGTCAAACCATGGACGACCCGTCAAGTTCCAGGCGGCGGACATGGATGGGAAGTAACCGAATCGGTTGTTGGGACCAAAACGAGACGACCCGTCGCGGCGAATCGAACCCGCGAACGACCACTCCTCACCCAGGTCGTAGGACGCACGCAAGAATTGACCAATCCATGCGGTTTCAGAAATGCCGTCCCCTGCCCGTGGGATCTGGGGCTGGGCGTTCAAGCTGTTGCTCAAGTAGGCGTAGTATGGGTCGTTGGACGCCAAGGAGTCACGTGAACCGTTCAATACGGTGTAGTTGAACTCCGACGCGCTGTAGCCGGCCATCACTTGCAAGTTGTCGCCCGACTCAAACTCCTTCTGGTACGTCAAGGTGTTCTCCCACTGCCAGTTGGACCACTTGTTTTCCGCGCGAACCAGGGAGTTCACGGGGTTTTGTTCCACCGCTGGCGGCGTGTCTGTGGTGTCCTCGGCGAGGGTGTACTGCGGGAAGAAGATGGTTTGAGAACCCAACGACATGTCCACGTTCATGGACGACTTGAACGTCAGTGATGGGAACAAATCTGCTTCCGCCCAGGCGTTGCCAACGAATCGATTGGTCGTCCAATCGCTGTTGGTGACGTCGATTTGGTTGATCGGGTTGGCGATGTCGCTGTTGATGAACGGCGAGTATGCGTACGTGCCATTGGGTCGGGTGACCGGAGTCACCGGATCGATGTTCAACGCACGCCCGACAGGGGTGCTGAATTCGTCGTTTTCTGCCAAGGCGCTCCGGTTGATGTGGGTGAAGTTGATCGTTTGTCCCACGCGGAAACGCTCTCCGGCTTGCTGCTCGTTGCCCAAACGGAAGGTGGTTCGTTCAAACCGCCCCTTCTCGCCGCCGATGATGCCGTCCTGGCTGAAGTGGCTCGCAGACATGCTGGTTCCACCGTTCCTGTATTGCACGCTGTGGCTTGCCATCGGTGCCCGCTGGAAGAGGGCCTCTTGCCAGTTGGTTCCTTCGCCCAAAGCCGCAGGGTCCGCCAACGCGGGGTCGGCGATGAGTCCCGCTGCAGCGCGGCTTTCGTTCATCAGCGTCGCATACTGCTCCGCGTTCAGAAGGGCCATGTACTTCACAGGCTCCTGCATCCCCACGTACATGTCGTACGACAACGTGGCAGGCGCGTTGGCCGTGCCTTTCTTCGTGGTGATGATGACCACCCCGTTTCCGCCCCTCGCGCCGTAAATCGCCGCCGACGCCGCGTCTTTCAAGACGCTGATGCTTTCGATGTCGTTGGGGTTCAAGTAGTCGATGCCTCCTGAAGGAATGCCGTCAACGATGAACAAAGGGTCCGAGTTGTTGATGGAACCCAGCCCACGGATTCGGATGGTCTGAGAACTTCCTGGCTGACCAGAGTTCTGGGTGACCTGGACCCCGCTGGCTCGACCCTGGAGGGCCTGCTCGGTTCGAAGGATCGGAATGGACGTGGCTTCTTTGATGTCCACCGTCGTCACAGCGCCGGAAATCTTGCTTCGCTTCTGGTTGCCGTAACCAATGACGATGGCTTCATCCAATCCAGCCACGTCAGGCTTCATGACCACCTTCAAATCCGATGCCGTGCTCGCCACGACGAGCTCCTGCTCGAGGTACCCGATGTACGAAAACACCAGCGTGGCACCCGGCTGAACGGCCATGTTGAATTTGCCATCAAAATCGGTGGCACTGACATCAAAGGTTCCCTTCACACGAATGGTCACGTTGGGCAACGGCATGTCGCCGTCCACCACCGTGCCACTGACCAGGATGGTTTGAGCCCACAGTCCTGACCCCGCCACAAACAGCAGGGTCAGAACCATCAAGCATTGAATCAATTGCCTCATTTCACGAAGTTCCACGAAGCGCGTCCTTCGTCAGTCACAAGTTGTACGATGTACGCACCCTTCGTCCATGAAGAGGCGTCGATTGCGTGCATTTGGGTGCCAGCGCGCATCGTGGCAGTCGCCACCACGCGTCCTTGCATGTCCAAGACTGACAACGCCGCGTCGGAAGTCAAGGCCCTACCCAGCTGGACGTTCAGCACATCCGTCGCAGGAACAGGGAACACGGAGCCTTGCAACAACGCCAGCTCCGTGATGTTGTCAGGGGTCATTGTAAGGGTGGTCGTTGCCGTGCACCCGTTGGCATCCACCACCGTGACGGTGTAGGTGCCCTCCGCCAGCGCAGTGGGGTCCACTGGCGTACCAATAATGTCTGACCAAGTCACCGTGTATTCAGGGGTTCCACCACTCACTGTGGCTTCCGCTTGACCATCACCAGCACCTGAGTCTTGAACCAGGATGGTAATGTCAATCACAAGCTCATCGGGTTCACCCACGGTGAAGGCTGTCTCACTCGAGCAACCGAGCGTATCAGTCGCTACAAAGATGTAGTCGCCAGCTGGCAGGGTTCCTTCCGCACCAAGCACCTCGACTGTAATTAATTCGTCATCCAAAAGAAGCATTGTTGCTGAATCCAACGAAAGCAAGCCTTCACCACCGAAACAAAGCGCATCTTCCACAGTCAATTCCACAATCGGTCCGTCGCCGTACACGCAGCTACCATCGTCCGTTGATGCTTCGGCGTTGTAGTTGCAAGCCTCTGCGTCGGTGCAGCCTGCGACTGGCTCTGCCCCGCACGCTTGGCAACTGTTCCAGCACACCACGGGCATGTCGATGGCTTCCTCGCCATTCAACGCCACGAAACGGTTCACGTAGCAGCATCCGTTGGGTGCACTTTCGTCGTAGGTGGTCTTCGTGCAGCTTGTCTCGGGCTCGAGGTCTTCTTGATCGACCCATGCACCGATGGCAAACTTGTACTCCACGGTGTCGCCTGTCAAAGGCACGGTGATGGAGTAAATGCCATCCCCGTCCAAATCGTCGAGGGGCGCGCAGTTGCCACACCAGCTGTTCGCGCCGCTGTTCCAAGTCACCTGCGAAGGATCTTCGGTGCCTGCGTACCCTGACATGTCCACGTGGAACGTCACTTGCGTCTCCGTGGAAATGACGGTTTCGTCGTTGCATGTGCCATCGCACGTGCCGTAGTAATCGTTCGTCACGGCATTGGGACCAGCCATGACCGTGCGGTTGGCATAAGAACTGTAGTCGGTCACAGGTGCACAATCCGCA
>CAZKGY010000044.1:0-9483 GCA_964552305.1 uncultured Comamonadaceae bacterium | reverse complement strand
ACCACCATGGCGAGCGCCAACACCCCCGCGGCCTTCATCGACTCAGACGAAAGGTCCTTGCCCATCGCCATGGACAGCCCCATCAGCACGCCGGCCACTGCTGTCATGAACAGCACGCTGAACGACAACGCATGTCCTCCCCCGCCGAAAAACGTCTCCATGAAGTAGAAGGTCAGGCCCGCAGACAACGGAAACAGCAGTGCACGGCCATGTTGTTGCACCATTCCTGGGGTTCGCGCCACTTGAATCAAGGCCATGACCCCCAAGCCAATCCACATCGCGAAGGCATAGAACGAACCGACATACGCGTAATCCCGCTCACGTGGTTGAAGCGGCGTTTGGTTCAGGTACACGACAATGGCAATGCCCGTCATGACAAACAGCATTGCCACGACCGACGCTCCCCGAGGGTCTCGGTACGCCTGGAACACCAGGCCCATGAGTCCCAGGATCAACGGCAGGTAGAAGAACTTGTTCAGTCCCCGGTTCTCCTCCATGTCACTGCTCAACATGTCGCGGTTGCCCAAGCGTTGGGCGTCGATGGCGTCCACCCCACTCAACCAGTTGCCATCAAGGAAGCTCCCGTGGCCTTGCACGTCGTTCTGCTTCCCAACGAAATTCCAAAAGAAGTAGCGGAAGTACATCCATCCCATTTGGTAGTCGGTGAAGAACCTCAGGTTCTCTCCTTGGGTGGGCATCAATTCTTCCAGCACGTTGTTCAACCTGCCCTCGGCCTGCAAGGCCCGTCGAATGTCCTCTTGGTTCCGGGATTGGTTGGCCACTTGGGTGGCGCGGCGCAACTCCTCCTCAAGCGCCTTCTTTTCGCGCTCCAGTCGCTTCACGAACACTGGGCCTGAGTCCAGCCCCTGTTCGAGGACGTCTGCCAAGTAAGGGGCCAAACTCGAACGCATGCGCTCGTCGTTCAAAGGGGCTGAATTCATCTGCCCCGTTTCCGGATTGCGTACAAGCAACGTGTTCTTGTCTTTCACCTGGAAATCGGTGTCAAACCGCAAACCGAAGTCGGCGAACATGCGTCGCAACACGCGCTCCAGTTCCATCTTCTCCAGCGTGCCCGCCAACACCTCACGCTCGAGGTGGTTGACGAATTCCCCGCGTGTCATCACGCGGTCCGTCAAAGGGCTAGTGTAAAACGACGGGGCATTGAATCCCTTGTAGTTGCTCCAACGCTTGTACTCAGGGATGTGCGAGCCCGTGCTCGAGTACATGCGCGGAAACAGCATGGTGAACGAGTCGCTGTAGTTGGGCTTGCTGCCTCGCTTCTCCCCGCTGTCTACGTATTCTTCGGCCAAGAAGTACTTCTTGTCGGGGTTGCCATCAATGAATTGTTCGGCGGCGTACTCGCCCTTGAAACTCTTCACCCGTCGCTCCACGGGGCCCCGCTTCTCCATGACGCTGTAGCTCTTCACCCAGGACGGCTTGCCATCCAAATAGGGCTTGTCCAAGCTTGTGGGGCTGTCCCAAAACTGTCCTTGAAGCAAGGGACGGTCTCCGTATTGCTCCCGGCTCAAGTAGCTCAACAAGGCGAACAAGTTTTCCGGGTTGTTTTCGTCCATCGGCGGGTTCGCGGAAGAACGAATCATGATGGTTGCGAAGGAGCTGTACCCGAGCAGCACCATGGCCATGCCCAGCACCACCGTGTTGGCCGCCCACCATCCTTTGCGGTGGGTCACCACAATGCCTCCCGCGAGCAAACCCACGAGCAACGCGAGGTACACGACGCCCCCCGTGTTGAAGCCCATGCCCAAGTCGTTGACGAAGAACAGCTCAAACTTGCCGGCCAACTGGACCGCGCCCTTGATGAGTGCTTCTTGAACAAACCCAAGCAAGGCCACCGCCACGGCGCCGGTCACCACCAAGCCCTTCCAGCTGAACTCGTAGTTCCGGTAGTAATACACCATCGCAATGGCTGGAATCGCAAGCAAATTGAGCAAGTGAACGCCGATGGACAGGCCCATCAGGTAGGCAATCAAGATGATCCACCGCGCAGAGCCCGGTTGATCCGCCACGTTTTCCCATTTCAAAATGGCCCAGAAAACCGCCGCGGTGAACAAGCTCGACAAGGCATACACCTCGCCTTCCACTGCGCTGAACCAAAACGAATCGCTGAAGGTGTACGCGAGCGCACCCACAACACCTGCCCCAAGGACGCCCCACTGGGCCTCGCCTTCCATCGCATCAGAACCGACAAGGCGCTTGGCCAAGTGGGTGATGGTCCAAAACAAGAACAGGATCGTGAACGAGCTGCTCAGCACCGACAACCCATTGGCCGCCAACGCCGCCGTGTCGGGGCCCATGGGGATCATGAACAACCGAGCCAACAGCATGAAGAACGGCGCCCCTGGAGGGTGTCCCACCTCGAGTTTGTACGCGGAGGCGATGAATTCACCACAATCCCAGAAACTGGCCGTGGGTTCCACAGTCAAGAAATACACGACGGTGGCGACGAACCAAACGGCCCATCCGGTCAAATTGTTGAGACGATCAAAACGCATGCAGCTTCAAGTCTTCGTGAGGTCGCTCCCCTTTCTGGTTCGCGTCCCGCGAAGGTAGGGTACGCCTTGCGAAGCCAAGGCTCAACGCACGACCAAGACAGGCCGGGCCGTCCAGCCGTCGCCTGAGACCTCTGCAAGGACAATTCCCCGCCACTCCGAGCGCAAGGTCAACAACTCGCCTGGGGCGACGCCTTGGCGGGTCATCAAGGTTTGGCCGAGAGCATTCCGAAACACCACCGTGACAGTTCCCTCGGTCCATCCTGCAAGCCGCACTTGGTCTTGGGCAGGGTTGGGCGTGGCGGTGACGGTGGGGCTCGCCAAAGTCAACACGCCGTCGGGTTCCTCCTCTCCACATCCCTCAATCACATCCACACCCACCGTGGCCATCCACGATTCCTCTCCACTTGTCAAAACCTCCAGCACATTTTGCCACGCAGGCAATTCCTGCCCCACACCCACAGCCAAGTCGAGCACATTGATGTCGTCCAACGCCACGCCCTCCACAGCTGCTTCCAAAACAAAGCAGTAGCCCGCGGGCAAACAGAAAAAGAAGGTCTGACTGGTGGAGCCGCCTTGCAACACTTGACTCAAATCCAGTTCGACGTCGACGTCCAACATGCTCAGGACAAGCTCAAGTTCCAAGGGGTCCACACCGGACGCGGAACCCCATTCGGCGTACAAGTCAATCACTACGTTTTCGCAGTCTCCCTCGGTTTGGCCCTCGTTGGGGGTCTCCCAACACATTTCAATGACTTCATCCTCGCACATCACGCTGACGCACATCACAAACAAAAAGTCATTGGTGCCCCAAAACGCGACCTGCGTGGCGCCATTGGGACCGTCTTCCCCGACAACTTGGCCATTGCCTTGCCATTCGAGGTCGTCCCCGGACAAGGGGCCTCCCGCGGGATTGGACGCATCGTAGACCAGGAAATTCCACACCCCAGGAATGTCACTGGGCCACGCTTCGACGATGGGTTCGCAACCGCCTGTCGAGCCGCACTCGCCCGATATATACTGCGTCACGCCTCCGTAGTTGGTGGCATGGCAAGCGTTGCTGTACGTCACACCGTCGCAACCGCAGACGGGGTTCCAATCCGTCGTGCAGATGGCGTTGGGATTGAGGAGCGACTCGTCGATGCAACCATCATCGCCACACTCGCCTTCCTGAAACGAGGTCACCCCCCCATAGAACGTGGCGTAACACGCGTTGCTGTAGGTCACCCCATCACAACCGCACACGGGGTCCCACTCCTCGGTGCACGCCATGTTGGGATCGATGAGCGACTCGTCGATGCAGCCCCCCACTTGCCCTTCCAGCTCTTCGCAAGCCCACACCCCCATAGGGCAGTCAGGCGTCTCGTAAAAGGCGCACACCTCTTGGGCGCCGTCCATCATGTCCGGCGTCAATTCCAAGACTGGTCCGCCAAAATTCAGCCAGTTCCCGTCGATGACCCAATTGATCAAGGCATCGTCTGGAAAGTCAGACGCCTCAAACACATAAGAACCCAGTGCCGTCATTTCGCCGTCGATGTCCAAGTCACAATCCACCCCAAAGTCCGAGGGGTTCATGCAATCCGTGGCCGTGCAACCGTCAGGGGTCACCAAGGTCACGCACACCTCCCACCAGGGCGCGCCAAGCATGTCGTACCACTCCCACTCGTTGTCGGGTCCTTCTGCAAGGATGGAGCCATTGACCGACCAAGTGAAGATGGCGCCCTCAGCGTCCGTTTCTGCCTGAAACAGGTAGGCACCATTGGGTCCCACCCCCAATTCCGCGTCCAACTCCACTTCACAGTCGGCGAAGTTGTTTTCAACGCAAAACGTGAATCCCACAAGATCGTTTTGCTCGTACATGGGTTCAGGCTCAGAAACGGACCACATCAAATCGTCCGTCACCACATCCACACTGGGCCACCAATCGGCCGCTGTTTCCAACCCGACAAAGTAGCACCCGGCATAGAGGCACACCTGCGTTTCTGTGGTCAAAGTTCCGCCAGCCGGAACATCCACCACGCCATCAGCCGAAATCACTGCCAACCCATTGAGCGGGGTCACCCAGAAATACACTTCTTCTGGAGTCGACCCCGGTTCAGCCGTGAGGTCAAACATCATCCCCAAAGGGGCGCACACAGGCTGGGCCAATGAAGAAAATGTCACGGCCATCACAGCCAGGGTCGAAGTCCAAAAACGCATGTCGTAAGGGTTTGAATGTCAGACTGACTTCGAAGCGAAAGGGTTGCTTCGCTCAGTCGACAAATCGGGGGTCGGTCTCCATCACGTGGCCGCACGAATCGCACGTACGCAACGCTTCGCTTCCGTAAAATTCTCGGAACCGCGGCAAAAAGTCCTTCTCGATGTTGGTGAGTTCGAAGTAGGTGTCGTGCAGCTTGTGGTTGCACTTGTCGCAGAACCACATGAGGCCGTCCTTCATGGGCGCGCCTTTGCGCTTGCGTTCGATGACGAGGCCAAGCGAACCCGCCTCGCGCATCGGGCTGTGCGGCACGCCTGCGGGATGCAGGTACATGTCGCCCGGGCCGAGCTTCATGTCGACGGCTTGGCCGTCTTCCTGAATGCGGACGGTGATTTGGCCTTCAAGCTGGTAGAACAGCTCCTCCGTCTCGTTGTAGTGGTAATCCTTCCGCGCGTTGGGTCCCGCCACAATCATCACGATGTAATCGCCGCTTTCCACGTAGAGGTTCTTGTTCCCCACGGGCGGCTTGAGCAGGTCGCGGTTCTCTTCGATCCACGCCGTCAAGTTGAAGGGTTTGCGTATCGCCATGGCACCCAAGGTACGCTGAACGCAACCCAAACAAACAGCCTAGCCCCGCATCCTCGCCCAACCCCCCGAAGGCACACTCACGAGCCACACCCCGGACGCAATCACCACCGCACAGCAAGCCTGCAACCAACCCATGTCCGCCATGTAATCCGCACCTCCCAGCGTCGCAGCCAGCCACACCATGCCTCCCACAAGCAAGGGTTGGAGGTAGATGTAAATGCTGACCACCGTCGGCTGCACCTTGCCGAGGGCGTAGATGTTTAGCAGGTACACGAGAAACGTGGTGAAGAGCACCACAAAGCCCACGCTGAGCCAGTCCTCGGTACTGAAGGTGGACCACTCAATCGCCGCAGCCTGAGACGCCCCCACGGGGAAAGCCATCAACCCGCCAAACAGAAACACCCACGAAATCACAGTCAGCGGACGGTACTTCGCCATCAGCGGCTTGACGGCCACGAGGTACACCCCGTAGCTGGCCGCGTTCAGGAGCACCATGAGGTCGCCTTGCCAACTCGCGTGGGATTCGAGTCCGCCTCCTCCACTGTTCAGCAGCAACGTGATGGCACCCGCCGCGCCGAGGGCGATGCCCACCACCTTGCGGGTCGTGATGGCTGTTCCCAGCACTGCCGCGCTGATCAACAGCACCAAGACAGGGTTGATGGTCATGATGATGCTCGCGTGCACCGGGCTCGTCGCTGCCAACCCGTTGAAAAACAAAAGTTGGTTGATGGTCACCCCCGTCAGCCCGCACAGCCACAAGCGCGCGAGGTCCAAGCGCGCCACACGCTCCCACCGAAACGCGTACAGCAGCCAAAACAACGGCGTCGCCCCCGCCACGCGCAAGGCGATGAACCCAGACGGCCCAATTTTCTCAGGCATCAGCCCCTTGGCCACCAAGTAGTTGTACGCATAGATGAGCCCAACCCCCCACAAGGCGAGGTGGGCTTTCCACGGAGACGATGCAGGGGTGTCGCCCACGTCGATTACGAGAGCAAGTCGCGTGCCGCAGCCACCTGGGCCTTCGCCGATCCCGCGGTCACGCCAGCGTCCGTCAGGAACACAGGACGCTTGAGGAACGTGTACTCCTCGAGGATGAGCTTGCGGTAGTCCTGCTCCGTGAGGGTCTTGTCGGCCAAGCCCATGCTGCGGAATTTCATCGCGCGGCGGCTGAACAGCGCTTCGTAGGAACCGGCGTGCGCCTTCATGGCGTCGAGGTCTGCAGCAGAGATGCCCTCGGCCTTGATGTCGACCACCTCGCACCCGAGCTGCTCAGGCTGGAGGTCGTCAAAAATGCGTTGGCACGTCTTGCACGTGGGCAGGGTGAAGGCTTTTTTCATGGTGTTGGGATTGGGAACGCCTTTTTAAGCGTCCAGGGCTTCCATCTGTTCAATCAATTGGGCCAAACCGTCGCGCCAATCTTCGTCGTTGTCGATCACCACGTCGCACGTGGCACGGCACGGCTCGATGTGCGCCAAGTCCGCCGGGCGCACGTGGTGCTTCCATTGGTACTCAACCTCCTCAGGCGCGTAGCCTCGCACCGTCATGTCTCGATGCTTCCGGCGCGCCAGCCGGACTTCCGGCGAGGCGTCGATGTACGCCTTCACGTCCGAGAGCTCGGCCACGGCAGGGTAACAGAGCACGAACAGCCCCTCGACCACCAGCCATTCTCGCGGTTCAATCACCGCAAGCTCGGATTGCATCAGGCTCTTGTTGTACGTGTAGGTCTCGAACGAAACCTGCTCCCCTCTGGCGAGCTTCAGGATGTCGGCATGCAGGGTCGGGTGGTCGATGGCCTCGGGGACGTCAAAGTTGGTCTCGCCGTTGGCGTCGACGGGCAACACCTCTTTGGGACGGTAATAGTCGTCCAAAGACAGCATGGACAACCGGTCCCCAAAATGGTCCTTCAACCCGTTCAACACGGTGCTCTTTCCTGAGCCACTCCCTCCGGTGATGGCGACGATTTTCATGAGGCCTTGATGGGTTTGGATTCGAGGAGCAAGTCCGCCATGGTCCGGTCGTTGGCCAGGCGGGGAACCTTGTTTTGGCCGCCGAGTTTGCCCCGCTTTCGCATCGCATCCGTGAAGGCATCCGATGGCACAGGCGTCACCACGGCAGGGCGCAACACGGCGCCTTGAATCAGGTCTTTGTAGTACGGGTTTCGGTCCTGCAAAGCGACATCCAATGTCGCCGCGAATGACGCCAAATCCTCAGGCATCCGCTCAAAGGCCACCACCCATTCATGGTAGGGCAAGCCCTCTTCAGGCGTGACTTGGGGAGCCACGTGAAACTCGGTCATGACGCCCCCGTGTGCCGCCACAGCCTCCTGAGCCGCGCCTTCCACTTCCTCGGCAATCACGTGCTCGCCGAACGCCGACGTGAAATGCTTGATGCGCCCGGTCACCAACACGCGTGGAGGGTCCAGAGAAACAAACTTCACCGTGTCGCCGATGTCGTAGCCCCACAGGCCTGCGTTGCTGCTCAACACGACCGCGTACTGCACGCCCAATTCCACCTCCCCCACCGTCAACCGCGGCGGCCCGTCTTCGAAGTACCTGTCGGCGGGAATGAACTCGAAAAAGATGCCGTCGTTCACGTTGAGCAACATGCCTTCCACGTCTGGCGCGTCTTGGTAGGCCAGGAACCCCTCCGAGGCAGGATACAACTCCACACGCGGGATGTCGAAGCCTAGCAACTGACGAAAGCGCTCCGCGTATGGCCCAAACGCCACGCCCCCGTGCACAAACAAGCACAAATTCGGAAACACCTCTTGCACCGTGGCTTTCCCGGTATGCACCAAAAGCCGCTCGAAATACATCTGCACCCACGACGGAATCCCACTCACCAAGCGCAAATCCTCGTGGCACGTCTCCCGCACCACCGCATCCACCTTGGTCTCCCAATCGTCGATGCAGTTGGTCTCCCAAGACGGAAGGCGATTCGCTTGCAGATACCCTGGGACGTGATGGGCCACGATGCCACTCAGACGACCCAAGTGCACCCCACCGGGGGTCTTGGCCAATTCTGGACTTCCCTGCAAGAAGATCATTTTGCCATCCACAAACGACGCATCCCCTGTGCCCGCGATGTGGCCCAACAGCGCGTTGCGCGCGCTGCCAATGTGGTTGGGCATGCTGTCCTTGGTCAAGGGGATGTATTTGGCGCCCGAGGTGGTGCCACTGGTTTTGCAGAAATACAGCGGCATCCCAGGCCAAACCACATCCGCTTCCCCCTTCACCGCGCGGTCCATGTACGGCCGCAGCCCCTCGTAATCCCGAACCGGCACCTGGGACTGGAACTCCGCGACGGAAAGCCCTGAACGAAGGCCATGGTCCTTCCCAAAGGCCGTCCGGGCACCCTGCGCCAAAAGCCTGTCCAGCACGCCTTGTTGGGCACCCCTGGGATCGGCCACGGATTGCCGCAACCGCTTCATGGCCCAACGGGCCACAGGCAGACTCAATTTCGCCTTCCATCCCATGGGACGAAAATAGCTTCGAAAGCAACAAGGCACCGCCCCAACGGGCAGTGCCTTGTCCAGAAATTCTCGGTTTGCGGATTACTTCACCGTCAGCTTTTTGGTGCTGCGGAGTCCGTCGGCAACGAGCGTGTAGGTGTACACCCCGCTGCTCCATCCTGAGACGTTCAAGTCCACGGTGTGGATGCCTGCAGCAAGCATGCCGAGGGCATCCTCTTGGACCGTGCGGCCCATGGCGTCGCGCACCACGAAGGTCACGTCACGCGCCTGGCCCAACTCAAAGCGCACCATCGTGGAGGCCGTGGCTGGGTTCGGGATGCTCTGCTCAAGGCGGATGCCGTGACCCATCTCCAAGAGCTCCACCGCTTCGCGCTCGCTCGTGATGAGGCGAACGGCAGGGGTGCTCGTTTGGCTTGTGAACCACACGAAGCTTCCGTCACCTGCTTGCGAGTAGCGGCCCGTGCTGTTGTCGGTGTCGCTGTTCAATTGGGCAAGCACCGTCAATTCTGCTTCCGCTTCGTACTCGCTGATCACGCTCGCGAAGTAGAACGCGTCTTCCGTCATTTCGATTGGGTCGTCGAATGCCAAGAACGTTTCAATGGCGTTGACCCCCTCAGGGTTGGCCCAGTCGGTGTTGAACACCCAGTACCCAGCTTCGAAGGGGCTGTCGGTCAGCCCCACGGCACCGTCAAACTCGTACAGGCGAGTCTCGAACT
>CAZKGY010000043.1:0-9500 GCA_964552305.1 uncultured Comamonadaceae bacterium | reverse complement strand
CCACGCCCACCCCGAGGGGGTTCGTGGTTTGAAAGTCTGTGCGCATGCCGACCACTTCCACCCCGTACTCCACGTTGTCCTCACCAATCACGTACTTGAAGTCCAAGCCAAAGTTGAATCCCTGGACTTCGCTGAAGCGATCCGGCGAGCCCACCTCGTCAAAGTTGATGCGGTAGTTGCTCAAGGCAAAGTGGCCGTTCAACAACACCGAGCTGCCTGGAGGAACCACGGTGAAGTTGCCTCCACCGCCCACGTTGCGCCAGCCATAATTGGCAAAGGCGACCCCCGTGCTGTCGTCCAAGACACTGGCAAAGTCGTTGAATCCAAACCCGAAGAGGCTCAGCTTGGAACCGTCCCCGCCGCCGAAGGTCAGTTTGCCGTAGCCGTCTGTGAAGCTGAACGGCAGGCGACCGTCATCGATGTAGGGGTAAAACAGCTGCGAGCTCTGTTCAAGGTAACTGTGCTTCACACTCATCAAGTAGCTGATGCCACCCGCATCGTCGGTCATGGGCTTCAAAGGGCCGTGGACGAGGACTTTGGCGCCAAAGGGGCTCGCCCCCACTTTGCCTTCCGTTTCACGCATGTTGCCATCCTTGGTCCGAATGTCCATGACAGAGCTGATGCGCCCCCCGTATTTCGCCGAAAACGCTCCCGTATAGACGTCCGCGTTGGCCAAGGCATCGGAGTCAAAGACACTGAAAAGGCCGATGCTGTGGAAAGCGTTGTAAATCAGCATCCCGTCAAGCAAAACCTTGTTTTGAATGGGCGAGCCACCGCGGATGTACAATTGGCCACCTTGGTCGCCGGTCGAGACGAAGCCCGGAAGGACTTGCAGGGCCTGAACCAAATCGGGGGAACCACCAAAACTTGGGATGCGCTTGATGTCTGCTGGTCGAATGGTCTCGACCGAGGTGCGGACTTGGGTGGTTTGTTCCTCGCGGTCGGCCCGTACTTCTGCGCCACCGAGCGCAACGACCATGGGCTCCAACAAGATGTTTCGCGTCAACACCTTGTCGTTTTTGATCTCGACCGCCTCTTTGACAGTTTCGTATTCCAGGGAGGACACCACCAAGGTGTAGTTGCCCGCAGGGACCCTGCTAAGGCTGTAGTACCCTTCCACGTCCGTGCTCACGCCAAACGAGGTCCCCTCCAGGGTGACTGACGCGAACATGACGGCTTCTCCTGAGGTCTTCGACTTCAGGAACCCCTTGACCGTTCCTTGCCCCATGGCCAAGCCTGACCAGCAGGCTGCGACAAGGAACATGGTCACGTTCAACCAAGACGGCGAGTGGCGGTGGGATTGCTTGTTCATTGGGTGCAAAAGTAGGCTAACTCCAGGCCATTTTTCGGAGACGATCCTCCAGGGTTTCGGTGGACATCCGCTCCCTGAGCCTGTCCACGAACAGCGGAAAGGCGAGCGGCGAAGGTTTGGACAACTCGACCTCCACGAATTGCTTGGACGGCAGTTGGGTCAACCATTGGTGCAACCTTGCAAACTCCAGTTGATCCGAGAGCATTTCTTCATGCGCCTGCCGCAAGAGCAAATTGTCAGGGTCATGGTCAGACAACACCTCGTACAGCAAATTGGTTGACGTCAGGAGGTGCCTTTCTTTCACCTCGGCCCCCGGGAATCCCTTGAACATGAGCCCGGCAATGGTGGCCACGTCTCGAAACTTGCGCTTCGCCAGTTCGCTTGCATTGAAGCCTGCGCTGAGGTCATCCATCAAGTGCAAAGGGGAAAGCAGGTCGTTGTCCTTCGCGGCCTCCCAATCGATGGGCTGGTCCGACAACCACTCGATGCCGTCGTCGTTGCATGCCCAGTTGAACGATTGTGGCTTGAGCAGGGCCAACCGATAGGCGAGCAGTGATGCGAGCGCTTCGTGCATCTTTCTTCCTTCAAACGGGTACATGAACAAATGGTGGCCGTCTTTGTCCTGGTACGACTCAACAAGCAGCTCGTGTTTCCGCGGAATTTTGCTTCTGGATGCCTGGTGTTGCACGAGGGGCGCAATGCGTTGCAGCTCGGGTTCCCATTGCCCTCCTTCTGTGGCCATCCGATCCCAAGCTTCGCGAAGCCTGTTCGACAGTTCCGAACTCAGCGACATCCTTCCCCCCATCCAAGCCGGGATTTTGGTCGCCTTCGAATTGGACCGCTTCACCTTGGCCACAAGGCCCGCGAGCGAGACCAGCTCGAGGTGGTGGCCAGCAAACACAAACGACTCGCCTTCGTTCAACGAAGCCACAAACGATTCCTCGATGTGGCCCAAGAACCCATGTCCCTTCAGTTTGACCGCCACCATCGTCGCGGAGACAATCGTGCCCATCGACATGCGGTGTCGACGGGCTTTGGAACGGTCTGGCATCCGCATTTGCCCTTCGTCGAACACCAACCGTTGATGTTCGGAGTAGGCACGCAAGGCAGCACCCCCTGTGGTGAGGGCTTCCAAGACCTTGGCCCAGTCTTCCTCGGTGGCGTCGCAAAAGGCGTGCGTCGACTTCACCATGGCCCACGCCTTGTCTGGCTCGAACCCCTCGCCCACCGCCAACGTGCACAACCATTGATGGAGCACATCCCAACATTGAATCAGCGGCTCGCGGGGCTCGACCTCGCCCCCTTGCATGGCCTCCCGCAACGCCACGGCTTCCACCAATTCCAGCCCATGGGTCGGCACGAAATGAACCTTGCTGGTCAACCCAGGCCGGTGGCCTGCGCGTCCTGCGCGTTGGATCATGCGGGAGACGCCTTTGGGGCCACCGATCTGGACCACCGCATCCACGGGATGGAAATCCACGCCTAGATCGAGGGATGCGGTGCAGATGACGGCCTTGAGTCCCCCTTGGTGCAACGCTTCTTCGACCCAAGCCCTGAGATCCTTCGACAAACTGCCGTGGTGAACGGCGATTTGCCCTGCGAATTCTGGATGGGCGTCGAGGATGGCCTGGTACCAGATTTCCGATTGCCGACGCGTGTTGGCAAACACCAACGTGGAACGGTGTTGTTGGATGACCTCAACCACCTCTCCCAGAAGCTGAAGGCCGATGTGGCCTGCCCAAGGAAGGGGCTCGAAGGCCTTGGGCATCAAACTGACGAGCTCCACTGGGCGGTTTGCGTCGTTGGCAACGATGCACCCCTTGCGGGTGGTCCCCATCAACACCTCCATGGCTTGGGTGGGGTTGGCCATGGTCGCGCTCATGCCCCACAGCAACATGGGTTTGCCGTTTCGCCTTTGGTCCACCGCCTGCATCCATGACCAAGCCAGTTCCACTTGCACCCCCCTCTTGCTTCCCACCAACGCGTGCCACTCGTCCACGACCATCATCTCCATCGATTGGAACAGCTTGGAACTGTCGCGTTGCGCAATCAACACGTGCAACGATTCAGGCGTGGTCACGAGGATGTCCGGCAATCGCGCCTTTTGGGCGGCCTTCACCTTGCTCGACGTGTCTCCCGTCCTTGTGCCAACCTCCCAGTTCAGCCCCAGCCCTTCCACCATGCGCTCGGCGGCGCTTGCGATGTCCGAGGAGAGCGCACGCAGTGGCGAAATCCACAGAACCTTCAACCCCGCTCGCTCAGGCTTTCCAACATGGCTGGCAAGCACGTGGCCTAGCACAGCGTAGGTTTTTCCACTCCCAGTCGGCGATTGAATCAGCCCTGACTTCCCTTCTGCACAAGCGTCCCAGGCGGATTGCTGGAACGGTTGTGGCGTCCAACCCTGCGAATCGAACCAGGCCAACAAGGGGTCGTGGACAGAAGTCATGGAACACAAAGAACATCGATTCGTTGGAAGGGTTCAAGGGCCATGTCCTCGTCCCTTGTATC
This sequence comes from uncultured Comamonadaceae bacterium, assembly GCA_964552305.1. GTDB lineage: Bacteria > Bacteroidota > Bacteroidia > Flavobacteriales_D > Sanyastnellaceae > UBA11663. Next base: position 5,680 of record CAZKGY010000043.1, on the reverse strand, counting down.
TTTCGGCATGGTTTGTGGACCTTCAAGTCGCAAACAACAAGAATTGAACCCATGAACATGAAGCCTCAAACATCCCCTGCACCCTTCTGGGCATTCTGCGTGACACTCTTTTTGGCCGTCGGCCTGCCCTCCATCGGTTGGGGCCAAATTGGCGGCGAGGAAGAAGAGCCTGAGCCAGAACTCATCTCCGAGAAGCAGTTGAACCAACTCCTCGTTTGGATGGTCGACGACAAGTACGAGAAGGTGCTGTTCAAGGCCATTCGGTACATCGAAGACTCCGAGACCTCTCGCCACCCGATGCCCTACTTGTACATGTCCAAGGCGTACATGGGCATTCACAACAGCGACGATCCGGACTTGCGTGAGACGTACGAAGTCGACAAACTCAAGGCCCTGAAGAATGCCTTGAAGTACGGAACGAAATTTGTCAAGAAGGACAAGGAGACGGAATACGTGCCTACAGAGTTGGAGTACTTGGAAACCCTTCGCGCCGAAACCATCGTCGCGGCTGAAACCGAGATGGACAACAAGAAATACACGAAGGCCAAGTCCTACTACAAGTCCCTGCGGACCCTTGACAAGGAAGACCCTGGTGCGCTCATCATGCTTGGCACGAACTACGTGCTTCTCCGCGCCAAGCGCGACGCCGAGCTCGTTTGGGAAGAGGCACGGAACATCTTGTTGGATCGCGAAGGACGAGGACTCACGGCAAGCCAGTCCAAATTGTTGAAGTACGCCATCATTGCCTCCATCGAGCTGATGGATGAAGCAGGCGAGCGGGACATGGCGTTGTCTTGGGTGTCGGTCGGAAACGACCTTCTTTCCGGAGATCGCCAATTCGAAGCGGTGAAGCGCTCCATCGGCGCCTGACCCCTCCCATGTCCGACGCCATCGGCTACCGTTCGCAAGCCTGGTTGGGGCCATCTGGCACCATCCAACGTGCGGGCGACGCCAGCATGGCAGTGCAGTCAACCCGACTGAAACGACTCATTCCGGCCCTCGTCACCCCTGCATGGGCGGTGCATTGCGACTTGCAGGGCTCGGGACCTGACCGCGTCGAGCTCCTCAAGGAAATTGCCCGCGGACCCTCCGCCGTGAAGGTCCTCGACGTGGTTGGTGCCACCCCTGAAGACGCCGAAGCCCTTCATGGATGGACACACGTCACGCGTCACACCCGGCACTTGGACTTGCCTCCTACCGCGGAAGTGATTCCTTGGCCTTCCCACCGACTCAAGCAGGAACGTCGATTCCTGCGTGAAGGCGGATGCGTGGAAGTCAATCCGGGCAATGGCTGGCAAGAAGTGCGCTCGTTGCACCTGCAAAGCCGTGCCAGGAAATCCCTGGACGGCAGGCCAGAAGCCTTGACAGCGCTGCTGGAAAACCTGTCCCACGAACCGTGGGCGTACAACGTGGTGGCTTACGACCGCGAGGGCAATCCTGTCGCCTCGGGAGGCTTTGTGGAGCTGTCGAATGGCGCCACCGTCTACGCCTTTGGCGGACAGCAACGTTCGAAGGCATCAGGCTTGGCTTCCGTCGCCATGGTGATGGCGGCTGGCAAGGTGGCGCAAGGGCGTGGCAGCCATGTGCTTGATTTTGGGGGAAGCCTGGACCCTGGCGTGGATCGATTCTACAAGGAACTAGGCGGCAAGGCAGTCGCCGTGTCGCGTTTCATCCAATGCCCCCTATGGTTCCGAAGGATGTTTCCCGGGACGTGGCGTGCATGGACACAGCCGTCAACGATGGTCTGACCGGCGCCCCAGGGCATGCATCGCCTCAATGGCCTCGACCACCATCAGTCCTTCCTCGATGGGGGTTGCGATGGGTGCGCCGCGAAGCAAGGCGTCCAAGACGTTGTCGTACACGTGGTGATGGTTTGCCGCCGAACCTTTGTACCCCCCGTAGTCGTTGGCGGGTGCAGGCGGGGCAATGACCGGCTCTTCCTCGCCTGGCACCGCGAAGGACTCCAGGCGATCCATGTACTGTCCTCCGATGCGGAATGAACCGTCGCTTCCAAGGACCGTCATGCTGCTTTCCAAGTTTTGGTGGGCCACCGCGGTGCTGAACGTCAGGGTGCCCCAAGCGCCGCCTTGCAGCGCAAAGCGCACGGTGCCTCCATCTTCAAACTCCGTGGATTGTTGATGGGCCTGGTTCACAAAATGGGCGTCCTCCACCTGAAGGCGACCAAACACCCAAATCAGGATGTCCAAGAAGTGGGAAAACTGGGTGAACAAAGGGCCGCCATCTTGGGCCAACGTCCCTCGCCAACTTCCCGGTTGGTAATACCGCTCATCCCTGTTCCAAAGGCATCTCACGTGCACCTGAAGAACGTCTCCTACAAGCCCTTTTTGCATGGCCCCATGGAGCCACTCCGCCGCAGGTGCGTAACGGTTTTGCATCACCCCGAACACCTTCAGTCCCTTCGACTGGGCCGTGTGTTGCACCCGAATGACGTCTTCCGCAGTCAATGCCACAGGCTTTTCCAACACCACGTGGCACCCTGCTTCCAGGGCTTGGATCGCGAGGTGGGCATGCGACCCGTTGGGCGTGCATATGGCAACCACGTCGAGGTTGTCTCTTTGGTGCTCGAGCATCGCATCCAATGACCCAAATGCACATCCTTGGTCGTCCAACGTGGCGATGCCTGAAGGCGCCTCGGCGAATTTGGGATCTGCCACGGCGACCAGCGATGCTTCCGGGTGGGCTTGCACCATGGCCACATGGCGTGCGCCAATGTGACCCACACCCACCACCGCAAAACGAACGTGCCCTTGGTCCATGGCGCAAAGCTAGCGAACTACCTTCGCCCCATGCGCGTCGTTTCGTTGGTGCCCAGTTGGACCGAATTTCTGCACGACCTGTCGGTGGACGTCGTCGGGCAGACGAAATTCTGCGTCCGACCACCCGAGGCCTTCCGCAGGGTTCCCCGCGTCGGCGGCACCAAAACGGCTGACGTAGAAGCCATCCTCGCTTTGAAGCCGGACCTCGTCGTCGCAAACCTCGAAGAGAACGACCGCGAACAAGTGGAAGCCCTTCAGGAGGCCCTCCCCTCGTCCGCCGAGGTGTGGGTGTCGGATGTGCGAACCGTTCGTCAAGCCTGGCAATCGATGGAGGAACTGGGGCAACGGGTTGAACGGAGCCACGAGGCCCAACGCATGACCCTAGCGATTCAAGAAAACTGGGGTGAACCCAAGCCCCTCGTCGCCGAGGCAGGGTATGCCGTGTGGCGTGCGCCTTGGATGGTGGCCGGCCACGACACGTTCATCCACGACGTGATGCGCTGGTGGGGCATTGGGAACGCCGTGGCGCCCGACCTGCCGGGGCGGTACCCCACCCTTGCGCAGGAAGACGTGCATGGACTCCGTTCGGCTGACACGTGGTTGCTGCCTAGCGAGCCTTTCCCCTTTGCCGACAAGCACGTTGCCCGCTACCGCGAATGCCAGCCCGACGCGCGGATGATCCTTGTCGACGGCGAAGCATTCAGCTGGTACGGCTCGCGAATGGCACACGCGCATCGCCATTTGAACGACGTCCGTGAAGCCTTGAGGAGCTCTCCGACATGTTGTCAGGAAGGAACCTGAGAATTTGCAAGCTTGTCAGGATTTTGGGACGCGAAGTGGACAGGTTGGCAGGTTGCCTTGGGCCAAACGGCTGTGGCACCAGTTTTGGTCTAGGTCGGCCAAATCAACCATCTAACACCTCAACATGAGCAAAATCATTGGAATCGACCTCGGGACCACCAACAGCTGCGTGGCAGTGATGGAAGGCAACGAACCTGTGGTCATCAACAACAGCGAAGGCAAGCGCACGACACCCTCTGTCGTGGCCTTCATCGACGGTGGCGAACGCAAAGTGGGTGAACCAGCCAAGCGCCAGGCCATCACCAACCCCACCAAGACCATCTCAAGCATCAAGCGCTTCATGGGCTCCAGCTTCAACGAAGTGGAAAAGGAAGCCGGACGCGTGGCTTACAACGTCATCAAGGGCGACAACAACACCCCACGGGTTCAAATTGACGACCGTCAGTACACCCCGCAAGAAATCTCAGCCATGACGCTTCAGAAGATGAAGCGCACGGCGGAGGAATACCTCGGCCAAGAAGTGACTGGCGCCGTCATCACCGTGCCCGCCTACTTCAACGACAGCCAGCGTCAGGCCACCAAGGAGGCAGGCGAAATTGCGGGCCTCGAGGTCAAGCGCATCATCAACGAGCCCACGGCGGCAGCCTTGGCTTACGGACTCGACAAGAAGACCACCGATCAGAAGATTGTCGTCTTTGACTTGGGTGGTGGCACGCACGACGTGAGCATCCTCGAACTCGGAGATGGGGTCTTCGAGGTGCTGTCCACCGACGGCGACACCCACCTGGGTGGTGACGACTTCGACCAAGCCATCATCGAGTGGCTCGTCGACGAGTTCAAGGCCGAGAACAGCGGCCTCGACCTGAGCAAGGACCCCATGGCTCTCCAGCGCTTGAAAGAAGCCGCAGAGAAGTCCAAAATTGAACTCTCCAGCACGACCAGCTCGGAAATCAACCTTCCCTACATCATGCCTGTGGATGGCGTGCCCAAGCACTTGGTGCGTAGCCTGACCCGCGCAAAGTTTGAGCAGTTGGTCGACAGCTTGGTGAAGCGCTCCATCGAGCCTTGCGTGAGCGCATTGAAGGCCGCCGGCCTCGACAAGGGCGACATCGACGAGGTCATCCTCGTGGGTGGATCCACGCGCATCCCTGCCGTGCAGGACGCCGTGAAGGCCTACTTCGGCAAGGAGCCCTCGAAGGGCGTGAACCCCGACGAAGTGGTTGCCGTCGGTGCCGCCATCCAGGGCGGTGTCTTGACCGGCGACGTGAAGGACGTCCTCCTCTTGGACGTGACGCCTTTGTCCCTCGGGATCGAAACCATGGGCGGCGTGTTCACCAAGTTGATTGAGTCGAACACGACCATTCCCACAAAGAAGTCGGAAACCTTCTCGACCGCCAGCGACAACCAACCGAGCGTGGAAATTCACGTCTTGCAAGGAGAGCGCTCCATGGCCTCTGACAACAAAACCATTGGGCGTTTCCACCTCGCGGACATCCCGCCAGCGCCACGTGGCGTGCCACAAATTGAGGTCACATTCGACATCGACGCGAACGGCATCATCAACGTGAGCGCCAAGGACAAGGCCACAGGCAAAGAGCAAAGCATCAAAATTGAGGCCTCCAGTGGCTTGAGCGACGACGAGATCGCACGCATGAAGGCCGACGCCGAAGCCAACGCGGACGCGGACGCCCAGGCAAAAGAACGGGCCGACGTGCTCAACCAGGCGGACGCCTTGGTGTTCCAAACGGAAAAGCAACTCAAGGAATTTGGCGACAAAATCCCGGAAGACAAGATGGCACCCATCAACGATGCCCTCGAAAACTTGAAGAAGGCCCACGGCGCCCAAGACGTGGACGGATGCAAGTCCGGCATTGAAGCCCTGAACACCGCATTCCAGGCGGCCAGCCAAGAGATGTACGCCGCCCAACAGGCAGCGGGAGGCGCCGAGGCCACCGACGCAGGCTCTGCCAGCGAAGGCGATGCCGAAGTGACCGACGTCGACTTTGAAGAGGTGAAGGAAGGGTAATCCCTGACTTCGAGTGAAGCAAAAAGCCCCGCGAGTTGCGGGGCTTTTTTTGTGCCCCACGTGAACTGCGATGCAT
>CAZKGY010000042.1:0-9551 GCA_964552305.1 uncultured Comamonadaceae bacterium | reverse complement strand
CATTGACTTCGACGTGGCCCCTTTGAGCGGCTGCCCGCCGTTGGCCGTCACTGTGACGAACCAAAGCGAATCGGAGACACCCACCAGCTACGAATGGACGTGGGGCGATGGCACCACCAGCGTCACGCAAGGCACCACGCACTATTACGATTTCCCGGGAACGTTCCAAATCCACTTGGACATGCAAACGGGGGGATACTGCGAACGAAGCCTGTCGTTGTCTTCGGCAGACTTCGTAGAGGTGCTCCCCATCCCCGAAGCTGGGCTGACTGTGACGCCGGATGTGGTGGACATTTTGGACCCGACCGTATGGGTCAGTTACGCGGGCAACGACGAGGTGGATTGCTTTTACAGCTTCGGCGATGGCAATGGCTTGGAGGGGTGCTACGTGGCCTACACGTACGAAGAAGGCGGTGTCTTCACGATCAACCAGACCGTCATCAACGAAGTGGGCTGCGCCGCCACAGCCACCGGCGAGGTGACGGTGACCGGAACGGTCTTCTACGCCCCCAATGCCTTCACCCCTGATGGCGACGGGTTGAACGACGTCTGGATCCCTGTGGTGACTGGCATTGTGTCTTACAAGTTGGAGGTGTTCAACCGATGGGGCGAGCTGGTGTTTGAAACCCTTGACGAGAAGGAACCTTGGTTGGGTCAAAAAGGCAACGACGGGCAGCACTATTGCCCCAATGGGATGTACTTCTACCGCGCGACCTACGTGGACAAGTTGAACTACCCGCGCGTGGCCGAAGGCCATTTGTACATCAACCGGTGACCCTTCAATGCATGGCGGGCTTGATGGCTTTGGGAACTTTTTGCATACCTTGAGCGCAGGAACTACCTGAGATCATGTCTAGCTACGAGAACCAAGAAGAACTGTACTCACGCCCTGTTCGCGCAGGCAAGCGTACCTACTTCTTCGACGTGAAAGCCACGCGAGGAAAAGATTTATACATGACCATCACCGAGAGCAAGCGGAGGTTTGACGACGCCGGCAACGTCAGCTACTCGAAGCACAAGATTTTCCTCTACCGCGAAGATTTCGACAAATTCGAGGAAGGCTTCTTGGATGCCGTGGACAAAATTCAGGAACTGATGGAAACCGGCGAATTCCGCGATCCCATCGCAGAACGCGAGGCCAAAGAGGCCCAAGAAGCTGAGGCGGCTCCCCAAGAGGAAGCCACCGCGGAAGCGTCCCAGGGCGAGGACGACATCGCCTTCGACGACCTGTGATTCCTTGATAAGACGCAGGGAGGCTGTGCATAACTCCCCTCCCGCTCCCCTGCCTTGGTCAGTACCTTCGTTGGAAACGACGAAAACCACCTCACCATGGGCAAAATCATCGCCATCGCCAACCAAAAAGGAGGCGTAGGAAAGACCACCACAGCCATCAACTTGGGCGCTTGCCTGGGCGTGCTGGAGTACAAAACCTTGCTGGTGGATTTGGATCCCCAAGCGAACGCATCCAGTGGAGTGGGCGTGGATCCACGAACCGTGGAGGCCGGATCCTACGAAGTGGTCGTTGGGGGGGCAGACATTCGGACGTGCATTCGCTCCACCCACTCCCCCAACTTGGACTTGCTTCCCACCAACTTGGACCTGGTGGGTGCCGAGATTGAGTTGGTTTCTGCCGAACAGCGCGAGCGGAAGTTGCGCATGGCGTTGGATGCGGTGCGAGACGACTACGACTTCATCGTCTTGGACTGTTCCCCAAGCTTGGGCCTGCTGACGCTCAACGCCCTCACCGCGGCAGACAGCGTGATGGTGCCTGTCCAATGCGAATACTTCGCGCTGGAGGGATTGGGCAAGCTTCTGAACACCGTCAAGATTGTCCAAACCCAACTGAACCCGTCGTTGGAGGTGGAAGGCATCCTGCTGACCATGTACGACACCCGTCTGCGTCTTGCGAACCAAGTGGTGGAGGAAGTGCGCACGCATTTCCAGGACCTCGTGCTGCAGACGGTCATTCACCGCAACACGCGCCTCGGCGAAGCGCCTAGCCATGGCGAAAGCATCATCCTTCACGACGCCACATGCAAAGGCTCGGTGAACTACCTCAATTTGGCCCGAGAGGTGCTGCAGAAAAACGACATGACGCAGATGCGGACGGAAGACAAATACCTGCCGCATGGCTAAGCCCAAGGGACTTGGCCGAGGCTTGGATGCGTTGCTTGGAGGTGCCACCCCGAGCCCGCAAGCGCCCGCCAAGCATCCAGACGATGTCCGGGCCTTTCCAGCGTCCGCTGCCGTCAAGGACATTGACGTTGCAGACATCGAGGCGCACCCTGGCCAGCCCCGCATGGTGTTTGACGAGCAAGGCATCAAGCAACTCGCCAAGAGCATCGAGCAACACGGCATCATCCAGCCCATCACGTTGCGCCGGGTCCGCGCGTCCAAGTACCAAATCATCTCGGGTGAGCGTCGGTTCCGCGCCGCCCAGATGGCCGGCCTCTCGGCGCTGCCTGCCTACGTCAGGGAAGCCGACGACCTGAGCGTGCTGGAAATGGCCCTCGTGGAGAACATCCAACGCGAAGACCTCAATCCATTGGAGGTGGCGCTCTCCTTTCAGCAACTGATGTCTTTGAACGGATGGACCCAAGAGGAACTCGGCAAGCGCGTCGGCAAAGGGCGGTCCACCATCACCAACCACCTCCGCGTGCTCGACCTTCCCGATGCCGTGCAAGCATTGATTCGAGCCAACGCCTTGTCCTTGGGCCACGCCAAAGCCTTGGCTGGCCTGAGGGGCAACGATGCCCCGCACCTGCAGTTGGCCTTGGCAGAGAAGGCCATTGCCCAAGACGCCAGCGTCCGGGAACTCGAGGCTTGGATCCGCAAAGGATGGCCGGGCAAGCCCCAAGGCAAACGCCCTGAGACCCCAGTCAGCGTGGACGAAGAGCAAGCCTTGGACGTCTTGAAGCTGAAGCTGAACGGCACCCAGGCGAAACTCCAATGGAAACGCAAAGGACAGGGTGGCCAAATCACCCTGACTTACCAAGACTTGGACGACCTGGATTCCATTTTGGCCAAGCTTGGCGTCCACTGAGCGATGGGCGAACAAGGCTTGGCGCATCGATGGTTTGTGGCAGGCGCTGCCTGGCTGCTGTTTGCGCTTCCTTTGCTCGCCCAACAAGACACCCTGTTGCTCAACAAGCCCAGCATGAGCCGCGTTCAGCGCATTACCCTTGCTTCGGCCGTGATTCCTGGATCGGGACAAATCGCCAACGGCCAATGGTGGAAGGCCCCACTGGTTTGGGGTGGGTTGGGCTACGCCGGTTGGAGCGTGGCCCAAAACCAGCAGGAGCTTCGTCGCTCCGTCGATGGGTTGGTGGCCTTGGACAAGGGTGAGCCCCTTCCCGACGGATTGGTCGACGCCAGTGGCAACCCATTGAGCGAAAGCCTGTTGAACGAGCGTGCATTGTTTTACCGACGCAACCGCGACCTAAGCGCCATTGGATGGTTGGTCATCCATGCCCTTCAAGTGTTGGACGCCAACACCGGGGCGACCCTCAGGGCCTTTGACACCTCCAACGACTTGAGTGCCCACTGGGGCTGGGCCTTGAATGCCCCGACCGTCCGTTTGGTGTGGCGTCCTCAACCCAAACACACGCCATGAACGCCGTGCTTCCTCTCCCCTCTGATCTTCCTCCCGTCCAGTTCGTGGGCCGGGGCAAACTGGGGCAAGCCGTGGCCGATGCTTGGCGACGGGCTGGCGGAACCGTGGGCGACGTGGTGGGGCGCGACGGCGCCTGGGTGCCTCGCCACCTCGTCTTCGAAGCCACCCAACCGGCATCCGTCGTGGGCCATTTGCATTCTTGCTTCGACGAAGGCGTGCCTGTGGTCACAGGAACCACCGGATGGCTCGATCGTCTTGAGGAGATGGCTGCACGGGCCAAAGCACAAGGCGTGGCTGGTTTTTGGGCCACCAACTTCAGCCCGGGCGTTCACGCCTTCAACCAAGTGGCTGCGCACGCCAGCAAGGTCATGGGCCAACTCCAAGGGTACGAAGCGTCCATCCGCGAAGTGCACCACGTCCACAAACTGGACGCCCCCAGCGGGACTGCCTTGACCCTCAAACGCCACGCCGTCGAAGGTGGCTTGCCTGAAGACACTCCCATCGAAAGCATCCGCGAAGGCGACGTGGTGGGTTTGCATGCTTTGGCATGGGAGTCTGCGCACGATTCCTTTGTTTTGCAACACGAAGCCAAGTCCCGTGCAGGGTTTGCCGAAGGAGCCGTCTTGGCGCTTCGCTGGACCTGGAGGCAGCACCAACTCGGCCAACACGGTTTGTACACCATGAACGATCTTTTCACTCCATGAGCTGGATTCCCTGGATTTTGTTGGCCGCCGCCGTGGCCATGCAGCTGGTCGCGCTGCCTGCGCTGATCCAACGCCGAGGCGAAGGTTCTGCCCCTTGGCAAGGGGCCGTGCCATTCATGCACTTCTTCCCCTGGTTGCGGTTGATTGAACGTCCTTGGTATTGGGCGTTGTTCTTGCTGGTCCCTGGCATCAACCTGATCATGTTGACCATCATGCATGTTGAGTTGGGGCTTGCGTTCGGCCGACGCAGCGTGAAAGACCAATGGATCATGGGGGCACTGCCTTGGTGGGGCCTTTGGGAACTGCGCCAAGGCGACGACGAATGGGTCGGCAAGCGCGATTGGACGAAAACCCGGAAGTCGACAGTCCGCGAATGGGGCGAAGCCCTTCTTTGGGCCACGGTGGTGGCGAGCACCCTCCGTTTGTTCTTGGTGGAACCCTTCACCATCCCAACGCCATCCATGGAGGGGAGCATGCTGGTGGGCGACTACTTGTTGGTGTCCAAAACAAGCTATGGCCCCAAGCTGCCGAGCACGCCATTTTCCATGCCTTTCGTTCACAACGCACTGCCTGGCTCCTTGACCCCAAGCTACACGTCGTGGTTCTCCACGCCGTGCATGCGACTGCCTGGTTGGCGAGGCGTCAAGCGCAACGACGCGGTGGTGTTCAGCTTTCCGCACGGAGACACGGTGTTTGTCGATCCCCAACTCGTGGGACACGACTATTATGCCCTGCTGCGCCAACAAGGCATTCGAAACGCAGGGGGAAGCGTGCAGACGTTTGCCCTGAATCCTGAAAAGCACCTCGCCGCCGCCCGTTCTCGGGCCGCGAAGTCTCCTGGCCTTCGACCCCGACCCTTGGACAAGATGGAGAACTACGTGAAGCGCTGCGTGGGTCTCCCAGGAGAAACCATTGAAGTCATCGACGGCGACCTCCACATCGACGGCATGCCCGCCGACAATCCGCCTGGGCTGCAGAAAGAATACCGCGTGGTCTTCGGGAGCCAAGCCGAGGCGAAATCTGCGGTGCGTAAGCTTGGTTTGACCAAGCTCGACATGGGAAGGCCCGACGCCTTGCCCGATGGCCTGGCGGTCATCATGGCGCTGACGGAATCCGAAGCGACCCAGATGGGCGAATTGGCCCGTTCCCTCGAGCCCATGAGCAACGCCCACCGCAAAGGAAGGCTGGAGATGTTTCCGAACGTGTGGAACGACGAGTTCAACCAATGGGAACCAGACAACTACGGCCCTGTCACCCTTCCCAAGGAAGGCGCAACCGTCGAACTGACCCCCCGAAACCTCGACATCTACCGTCGGTGGATCACCGCCTACGAGCACCACGACATGGAGGAATTGCCGGATGGTTCGGTGCTGATTGACGGCGTTCCTGCCACGACTTTCACCTTTGGCATGAATGGGTATTGGATGATGGGAGACAACCGTCACCGCTCGGCGGACAGCCGCATGTGGGGGTTTGTGCCAGAAGACCACCTGGTTGGAAGGGCTTCGTTCGTGTGGTTCAGCAAGCAAAACGCTGCCCAACACGGGGAGTCCAAAATCCGCTGGGACCGGATGATGAAGGCGGTCCAGTGAGTCAGCCCACGGGCCTCTTGCCGGCGGCCACCTTCCCTCCTTTGGCATGGTTCCATCGGGCCCAACGTTCCGGAGTGGAGGTATGCGTCCATGAGCATTACGTGAAGCAAAGCCTTCGAAACCGTGTGGCCTTGGTCGGACCGGAAGGGCCATTCGACTTGAGCCTTCCAGTGCATCGGCGTGGCGCATCCACGCGAAGCATCCGCGACGTCTTGTTCACCGACCGCGTCGAGCCCAATGCTTTTTTGAGGGTGCTTCAGACCAACTGCGGGAGGGCGCCATTTTTTGACCACCTCCTGCCCGAAGTCGAAGCGTGGGCCCACGAACACCTCGTGCCAGGGGCGCCGCTGTTGGAAGCTTCGTTGGCATCCACACGCTGGGCATGCCATTGGCTGGGCATGACCCACCCCCCGGTCACCCAGACATACCACGAACACGTCCCTCACGACCACCGACCCAAGTCCGCTTGGCGTGGCTTGGCCACCCCCATCTACCCCCAAGTGTTCGAAGATCGCTTGGGTTTTGTGGCGGGTCGCTCCATTTTGGACGTGCTTTTTCACGTCGGTCCGGAAGCCGCCTTGCTACCTTCGCGCCATGGAAACGTCGACCCTGAAGCAGACCGCCCTTCATGAAGCCCATGTGAAGGCCGGGGCCAAACTGGTTCCCTTTGCTGGTTACGAAATGCCCGTGCAATACTCGGGACTGAAGGCTGAACACGCCGCCGTGAGGCAGGACGTGGGCATGTTCGACGTCAGCCACATGGGCGAGTTCTTCGTGGAAGGCAACGACGCCATGGCGCTCATCCAACGCGTCACCTCCAACGACGTGGGCACGCTCGTCAATGGCAAAGTGCAGTACAGCTGCATGCCCAACGAGCAAGGAGGCATCGTCGACGACCTGCTTGTCTACAGGTTCTCCAACACCAAGTGGATGCTTGTGGTCAACGCAAGCAACCGCGACAAAGACTTGGCGTGGATCCAATCGCACATGACCGAGGGCATGGACGCACGGGTGGACGACCGGAGTGACGCATGGGCACTCATCGCCCTCCAAGGACCCAATGCCGAATCGCACCTGCAAGCGTTGCATCCCCAACGCAAAGACGGCACGCCGTGGGCGCCCCTCGCCTACTACACCTTCACAGAAGGCCAAATCATGGGTCACGAATGCATCCTCTCTGCCACGGGATACACCGGGTCAGGCGGCTACGAACTGTACCTCCCATGCGAGGCGGCCCAAGAAGTTTGGGACGCGTTGATCCAAGGGGGAGTGTCGCCATGCGGGCTTGGTGCCAGGGACACGTTGCGCATGGAAATGGGGTTCTGCCTGTACGGCAACGACATCGACGACACCACCTCTCCATTGGCCGCGGGCCTTGGATGGATCACGAAATTCACCAACGACTTTGTGGGTCGACCCGTGCTTGAAGCCACGAAGCAGGTCGGCGCGGCCGAACGGCTGATCGGCCTGACCATGTCAGAGCGAGGCATCCCCCGTCATGGGTACGAGGTGACCGATGCCAACGGGGCTGTGGTGGGCCGAGTCACCAGCGGCACGATGGCCCCTTCTTTGGGCCATGGCATTGGAATGGCGTATATTGAGGCGTCTTTGGCCAAGCCTGGAACGGCGCTGAATGTGATGATTCGCAACAAGCCCACCGCCTGCGTGGTCACCCGCTTCCCTTTCTACCAAAGAGAGGACTGAGCCTTCACGGAAGACCGACGCACCTGATGATGAACCGCATAGAAGTTTGTTTTTCCCCCGGGGAGTACCACCTGTACCAAGAGGAATTTGACCTTGTGGTGGTCTTGGATGTCTTGCGGGCCACGTCGGCGATATGCACCGCCATCGAGCATGGCGTGAAGGAAATCATCCCTGTGGCGACGCTGGATGAGGCGCGTGCTTACCAGGCGGAGGGCTACCTCGTGGCGGCGGAGCGTGGCGGCCAAATCGTCGAAGGCTTCGACCTGGGCAATTCCCCCTTCAGCTACATGGATCCCGCCTTGAAAGGCCAAACCGTCGTGCTCACCACCACCAATGGCACGAAAGCCATCAACATGGCGCGGAACAAGAAAACGGTGGTGATTGGGTCGTTGAACAACCTCGATGCATTGTGCGAATGGCTGATCCGTCAGCAGCGTGACGTGCTCGTCTTGGGTTCAGGGTGGAAAGACAAATTCAACCTGGAAGACACCATTTGCGCGGGAGCCATTGCCGACCAGTGTTTGAAGTCCGGTCGCTTTTTCGCCGACGAGGACAGCACGGTCGCCGCCAAGTTCATCTTCCGCTCCTCCCGGGACAACATGTTCGCCTTCTTGAAGGCATCCTCCCACCGGAGGCGTCTCAGGAAATTGAATTTGAACGAGGACGTGAAGCACTGCTTGACGCCCAACAACTGCACGGCCATCCCCGTGCTTGAAGGACGTAGCTTGGTTCGGCTGAACCATGAACGCGTGCCTTCTTCCCTCTCCGTTTGATCGATTTGCCTTGGCGGCGGTGCTTCTGCTCGCCCTTGGTTCTTGGGGCTTTGTCCCTCACCGAGCCCTGCACTCGGTGGCATGGAACCTCTTGCCTGCGGAAACGCGCGACGCTTGGGGCGACGCCGAATCGATGCTCCACGAATGGGCCGTCGCGGCAGACCGAAGAAAACACACCGACTCGCTCGAAGCACCAAGGCATTACCTCGACGTGGACCTTCTCGACACGTTGTCCGGCGAATGTCACCCCTGGGAATGGGGCAAGCGCTGGGACATGGTCCAGGCACGCCGCGACTCCCTGCCGTATCCCAAGGACCCGGGAAGCCTTCCATGGCAGATCGACGCTTCTTACCACTTGCTCGTTTGGAGCTTGAAAGACAGCGTGAAATGTGACTCCACGGCGCGACGCAGCATCAAATTGGCTGCGGATTTGGGCCACTACATTGCAGACGCCCATGTCCCGTTGCACAGCACCAGCAACTACGACGGCCAACTCACCAACCAACGCGGCATCCACGCCTTGTGGGAAACCCACGCCATGGAGTGGCTGCTTCAATCCGTCGATCGCGCTCCTTGCTCTTGCGTCAATTGGGACGACGAACGTGGGTTCGACCCCCACTGGTTGCCTTGGCAAATGATCGATGAAAGTCACCAAATGGTCGACGACGTGCTCGCGGCGGAACGTCGCTGGAAAGAACGCATGCCCGATGATGCATGGGGCTTCCGACGACGTGGACGAACCATGCAGCTCATTCCCACCCCGGACGCCTTGCAACTTTGGGACAGCTTGACGCACCATTTGACCAACGAACGCTACTGCCTTGCCGCCCAACGCATCGCGCTGGCATGGCATGGCGCATGGATGGATGCCGGTTCCCCCAACCTGCGCTTGGCATCCCAAGGAGCCGAGCCTTACCTTGAAGCGTTGATCCGTCGCGCAGGGCGTTGGGCCCGAAGTTTGGTCGGGCAACGCCCAACCGAGAACCTCCACCGAGAACCATGACTGCTCCATTGACCATTTGGATTGTTGACCCCTACCATGCGGGGTCCCACGCCCAGTGGTCGCTGGGAGCCAAGCGATGTTGGGAAGAATCAGGGCATGACGTGACGTTGCACACCATGCCAGGACGGCATTGGAAGTGGCGGATGCATGGGGCTGCGGCTT
>CAZKGY010000041.1:0-9668 GCA_964552305.1 uncultured Comamonadaceae bacterium | reverse complement strand
CTCGGGGCACTCTGCGCCGACCATCACCTCGACGTGGAGGGCTTGCTCTCCACCTACACCCAAGCGGACGAACAAATCAAGGGGGCCATGCTTTTTGCCGGTTGCAAGCTGGCCGGCACCGACGAAGGGGTGCGCGTCTTTGCGGGCAAGGCCAAGGCCATCCAAATGGACCTCACCGATTGTCCTGATTTGTTCCCTCCTTTGGCCACATTGGCTGCGTTTGCCAAGGGGCCAAGCACGCTCAAAGGCATCCATCGCTTGACAGGCAAGGAATCCAACCGAGCCACGACAATTCAATCCGAATGGGCCAACGTAGGCATCCGCGTGGACCTCGACGAGGCAACGGACACCATGACCATCCATCCTGCCCCCATCCAGGCGGGACGCATCGAGACGCACGGAGACCATCGGCTGGCCATGGCTGCGGCACTGTTTGGCGCAGCAGGCGCACCCGTGGAAATCGTGGGGGCCGAATGCGTGGCCAAAAGCTATCCCGCCTTTTTTGACGATCTGGAATCGCTCGGCCTGGTGATTCACACCGTGACGGCCTGATGGTCGGAAGCGCCGTTGAGGGCCACGGCCGCTGAAGCAGACGCCAGCATCCCTCCCATCATGGGCCCCACGGTCCACGCCAACACTGGCACGGACATCCAAAGCGCGAACGGGACTCCAAGCCCCAAAGCCATCCATGGCCTGGCCAACGAGGCCCGCAGTCCAGCACGCGCACCCATGCCATTTCGCTCCCAGACGTAATCCATGGCCGAAGCACCGTACACCCAGGCACCCACCAACCACGCCAGCGGCAACGTCACAGGCGAAAGCACAGGCACCAACAACCCCAACACCCAACACGCGACGAGAATCGTCAATTCCAACACGGCCATGAGCAACGCAGCTCGTGCACCCCTGACCACCTCATGCAACCATTGCCTCCAGGAAAACGCTTTCGTCGGTTCGCCAAGCGCGGCTGCAGCCGAGGCGCTGACTTCGGCAAACAAGGGGCCCATGAACACGAGGACCACGTATTTGGTGACCTTGACCTTGATGACCAAAAGCATGGCCCAAATGACCCATTCCAAGGTCTTCTGAGCGAAGGCATTCCCTCCCCAAGACACCAACAACCAATTCGACAACCCTTCGGAGGCCGCCCCGATGCCCCACCAACCTGCGAGGGCCACGCATGCCGTCAAGGCCATCGACGGCACCCACCAACGGCGCAACGGCCCCATCAAGAGATCCCAGCCATGGGCGTGCCATGCAAAGACGTTGGTGGACGTTCTCATGGTACGAATGTGGGTAAATGCGCGCATGTGGCCGCACGAAGCATGCGAAAAGATTTGAACTTCCAGCCATGCGAATTCATCTCATCGCCATGGGTGGCAGCGCCATGCACAATTTTGCGCTGGCATTGCACGCCGCGGGACACCACGTCACTGGCAGCGACGACCAAATTTTTGAACCGTCCAGGGGCCGGCTCAATCGGGCTGGGCTTCTCCCCGAAACAGAGGGCTGGGACCCAGCGCGAATCACCCCTGATTTGGACTTCGTCATCCTGGGCATGCACGCCAGAAAGGACAATCCTGAACTCGCCAAAGCCCAAGCACTCGACCTTCGCATCCAATCGTACCCTGAATTCTTGCGCTACGCCACCCGCGACAAACGGCGCATGGTGGTGGCTGGCAGCCATGGCAAGACGACCATCACGTCCATGATCTTGCATGCCTTCCAAGCCGCTGGGCAACCCACGGATCTCATGGTGGGCGCCCAACTTGAAGGCTTTGACCGGATGGTCGACTTGCAACCCGAGCATGAATGGGCCGTCATTGAAGGCGACGAATACCTCAGCTCGCCCATTGACCGTCGGCCCAAGTTTCTGTGGTACTCGCCCCACGTCACTGTGGTGACAGGCATTGCGTGGGACCACGTCAACGTGTTCCCGACCGAGGCCAACTACGTCGATCAATTTCGACAGTACCTGTTGACCGTGGAGCAAGGCGGCACAGTCGTGCACTGCGAAGAGGATGCCTGCCTGAATGGCGTCGTGGACGCGGTGAAAACAGAGCGCACGGACATCCATTGGGTCGGGTACAGCACGCCAAGCCATCGTCCGTTGCCGCAAGGCAGCGAGGTGTCCTTCCCGGGAACCTCGCCCATGTCGATTGCCCTGCTCGGGGCACACAACATGCAAAACTTGGCGGCCGCGCGGGCTTGTTGCGAAGCCATGGGCATGGCCTGCGAAGCATTTGACCGGCACATCGCCAACTTCACAGGTGCGTCCAAACGGCTGGAGGTTGCATTCGAAGACGAGGCGAACCAGTTGGTGGCGTTCCGCGATTTTGCGCACGCCCCGTCCAAGCTGAAAGCCACCCAAGCCTCGGTGGTGGGTCAATACCCTGACCGCGGCGTCACCGCGGTCTTCGAATTGCACACGTTCAGCAGCTTGAACAAGGCCTTCGTGCCTCAGTACAAGCATGGGCTCGACGCCGTGGATCATGCCATCGTGTACTTCGATCCCGCCGTGGTCGCGCACAAGCAGTTGCCCCCGTTGGATGTCGACTTTGTTCGGTCGTGCTTCGCAAGGGAAGATTTGGAAGTGATTGTCTCAGCAGAAGACTTGGAACGTCGCCTGATGGAAGTCCCCCAAGAAAATCACGTGTTGCTCCTGATGAGCAGCGGGCGGTTTGGTGGCGCCAACGTTACCCCAGCCCCACGTCCAGCGACATCATCAAAATGAAGCCTCCGATGAAGCCCAAGGTGGCCACGTCGGTGTATTTGTCCCGTTGGGTTTCCGGGATGACCTCCTCGATGACCACGTAAATCATGGCCCCAGCGGCAAACGCCAAGGCGTAAGGCAAAATCGGCTTCATGGACAGGACCGCCACCGCCCCAATGACCCCGGCGACCGGCTCCACGATGGCCGACAGTTGTCCGTACCACCAGGCCTTCGCCCGCGACACACCATCCCTCCGAAGGGGCATGCTCACGGACAATCCTTCCGGGAAATTTTGGATGCCTATGCCAATGGCCAAGGCCACCGCACCCGCCGTGGTCGCCCCGTCAATGCCCAATGCCGCGCCACCGAAAAGCACCCCAACAGCCAGTCCTTCGGGGATGTTGTGAAGGGTGATGGCCAGCACGAGCAACGTCGTGCGATGCCAATTCGTTTCTGGCCCCTCTGCTTCGTCCGAACGAAAATTGATGTGCAAGTGGGGCGTGAACTTGTCCAAGGCAAAAATGAATAGCGCGCCCAAGCCAAAGCCGATGGCAGGGGCCCACACCCGATCAAACCCTTCCCCACCTGACATTTCGATGGCCGGCGCAAGCAAGGACCAAAAACTCGCCGCAACCATCACACCGCCTGTGAAACCAAGCATTCCGTCGAAAAGCTTGCGGTTCATGGTTTTGAACGGAAACACCAAGGCAGCGCCCAAGGCGGTAAGCAACCACGTGAAGGTGGTCGCGATCAAGGCGGCCATCACTGCGTCGAGTCCCGCCATCCATTGAATCAACGCATCCATCGAGTCAGGTTTGTGAAGGGTTTTGGGAAACAAGCAACACGTCGCGCAACGTCGCCGGCAGCGCGCGCAGGGCTTCGGGCGACAGGGAGACCCCAATGGACACGCCGTGCGCATCCAAGGCAGAGAGCGTTTCGTGGCTGTCATCGAGAACGGCCTTGACCACCACGGGGTGGCCAAATCCCTCTGGCAAGGGTGCCGTCAACTCGCGGTTGTCCTCAATGTTGCCCGCGGCGTCGGGAATGGGATCCCCGTGGGGATCGACCTTGGGCCTTCCCAAAAACGCGTCCAACCGGTCGACCAATTCAGGACAATCGATGTGCTCCATTTGCTCGGCGATGTCGTGAACCTGTTCCCAGCCAAACCCCAGTTGTTCCACCAAAAACGTCTCCCACAAGCGATGCTTTCGCACAAGCCCCACGGCCAATTCCCGACCGAGTGGCGTCAGCCTTGCCCCACGGTACGGGCGATGCTCCGCCCATCCCAATTCTTGCAGCACCTGCACCATGTTGGTGACGCTGGGCGCCTTCACCCCCAACGCGACTGCCATCTCGTTGGTGGACACCCATGCGTCGTACCCCCCTCGCTCTTCTCCCAGAGAATACAAGGCCTTCAAATGGTCTTCGCGGTTGGTCGATCGAGCCATGGGACAAATTTAGTCAAGGCTAATATTTACCCAACCCAAAACAGAACGCGAATTGTGCGACCTTTCGCAACCATGAAACGCCTGTTTGTCATTCGACACGGCAAGGCCGTGCCTCACGGCACCTGCGCCGACATCGATCGAGGCCTCCAACCGCGAGGCATCGCCGACGTGCAGGCGCTGGGTCGTCATGCAATCAAGGCGAGAAAATCAGGAGCACCATGGCTTGTGAGCGGCGCCCAGCGCACGAAGGAAACTGCCGAATTGCTGTGCAAAGCATGGAATGCCCAACCCGACGAAATGACCCTTGAACCGGACGCCTACCTCGCCTCGGACCGGGCGTGGCTTCAGTGGATCAATGCATGGTCGGACGACCACGACACGGGTTGGATTGTCGGGCACAACCCTGGCGTGAGCGACTTGGTTGCCAGGCTCACGGACCAGCACATTTGGTTGCCCACCAGCGGCATGGCCGAAATTGAATTGCACATCGATGGTTGGGCCGAAGCCTTTGCAGGCTTGGGGCGACTGAGGAGCATGCACACCCCCAAATCGCTGTTCGCCTCATGAATGCCTTCCGATGGTCATGGGTCGTCCTCGCAGGCTTGGTGGTGCTGATGGTCACGCAATTCGCCAGCCTGGCCATGCACTTCTTGGCCGCCGTGGCGTTGAGTTTTGTGGCCAAACCGTGGGTGGGATGGGTCGCGACACGACGCATTGCGTCAAGGCCCTTGGGATACACCCTTGGTGCGTGTGTCGGCTTGGTCTCCATCGTCTTGGCGGTGGCCTCGCTTGTGGTGTTGTTTGCCCCTTTGGTCCAAACCCAACTGAATGCCCTCGCCTCCTTGAATGCGGAACAACTGGCCAACAGCTGGAACGCCGCGCTGCATCAGGTTGACGACTACACGGTCTGGATTGACCTGAGTGGCACGGGCCAAGCAAACAGCGCCTATTTGGCCGACCAAGCCGCACAATGGGTGCGCGTGGAAGATGCCACGTCGTTGTTTGGGGGCATCCTGTCTTCCCTCGGCAACCTGGCCGTGGCCACCTTCTCGATTTTGTTCATGACGTTTTTCTTGCTGCAGGAACCCACCTTGTTCCGAGACATGGTGTTGGACGTGACACCAAGTCGCCAAAAAGACGCCATCGAACGCATCATGAAGGAGTCTGGCCACTTGTTGACTCGCTATTTCTCGGGACTTGTGTTGCAGGTGCTAATCATCACCTTGGTGGTCGGGTTGGGACTCACGTTGCTCGGCATCCCCAACGGATGGCTCCTGGGCCTGTTGGCAGGCTTGTTCAACCTGATTCCCTACGTGGGCCCCATCATTGGCATGGTGGTGGGCTTGTTGGTGATGATTTCCACAGGCGTCGATTGGGGTAGCATGGCGTGGGCGCTAGGCATGTATTTCGCCGCCCAAATGGTCGACAACCTGTTCACGCAGCCGGTCATCTTCGCCAAACGGGTGCACGCCCATCCCCTGGAGATTTTCGTGGTCATTTCCATTGCCGGCACCCTGGCTGGACCCACGGGCATGGTCTTGGGCATTCCCGCTTACACGCTATTCCGCATCGTCATCCGTGAATTCTTCCAAGAATTTCAGTGGGTGCAAGCCTTGACGGACCGCCTCGAAAACGAGGATTGACCGAGATTGTGAATCCAACGTGAACAAGTCGTGCGGGTTTCTTGGAGGGAACACGTCCGAAGGACCGACCGTTTGGTCTACCTTTGAATCCCGTAACTGCGGGACATGTCATCACCCTCCTCTTCTTCCTCCGAGACGCTCGCCAGCGGGCGCAACAGCCGGTACATTTTCGTCACGGGCGGGGTGAGCAGCAGCCTCGGGAAAGGCATTGTCAGTGCGTCGCTCGCCAAGTTGCTTCAGGCGCGTGGGTACAAGGTGACGATCCAAAAGCTCGACCCGTACATCAACGTGGACCCTGGCACGCTGAACCCCTACGAACACGGAGAATGCTACGTCACGGTGGATGGCGCCGAAACGGACCTGGACTTGGGGCACTACGAACGGTTTCTGAATGTCCAAACGACCCAAGCGAACAACATCACGACTGGACGCATCTACCAGAGTGTGATTGACAAAGAACGTCGGGGTGAGTACCTCGGCAAGACGGTCCAAATCATCCCTCACATCACGGACGAGATCAAGCGTTGCGTTCAGATTTTGGGTTCCAAGAAAGACTACGATTTTGTCATCACCGAAATCGGTGGAACCGTCGGCGACATCGAGTCGCTCCCGTACATCGAGGCAGTGCGCCAGATGAAATGGGAATCGCCCGAAGACACCCTCGTGGTGCACTTGACGCTGGTGCCCTACCTCTCGGCCGCAGGCGAATTGAAAACCAAGCCTACCCAGCACTCCGTCAAGCAATTGTTGGAGTTTGGGGTTCAACCGGACGTGCTGGTTTGCCGCACCGAACACCCGTTGCCGGCGAGCGTCCGGACGAAGTTGGCTCGCTTCTGCAACGTGGCACCAGACGCGGTCATCGAGAGCATCGACGCCGACACCATCTACGACGTCCCCCTGTTGATGCAAGACGAACGCTTCGACGAAGTCGTCTTGAAAAAGCTCGGCATGGACGGCGCGCACACGGAAGCCAACCTCGACGAATGGAAGGACTTCCTCCGGCGTTACAAAAATCCCAAAGGCCGCGTGCGCATCGGCTTGGTGGGGAAATACGTCGAGCTGAAAGACAGCTACAAAAGCATCGCGGAGGCACTGGACCACGCAGGCGCTTTGCTCGAAACCCACGTTGACGTCGACTGGATCCACAGCGAACAGCTCCATCCCGACAACGTGCAAGCCAAGCTGGAAGGCCTTCATGGCATTCTGGTGGCGCCTGGATTCGGATCCCGAGGCATTGACGGAAAACTCCTCGCCATCCAGCATGCCAGGGAGCAACGTGTGCCATTTTTCGGCATTTGCCTCGGCATGCAATGTGCTGTCGTTGAGTTTGCCCGCAACGTCCTTGGTTTGTCGGAAGCCCATTCCACCGAAATCAAGGAGTACACGCCAGACCCTGTGATTGACCTGATGGGAGAACAAAAGTCCATCACGAACATGGGAGGCACCATGCGCTTGGGCGAATACCCGTGCGATCTGAAAGATGGATCGGAAGCGTCAAAAGCTTACCTGCACGTGGCCTCGGTGGACGAACGCCACCGCCACCGATACGAATTCAACAACGCCTACCTCGAACGGTTTGAGGCTGCAGGAATGAAGGCCACTGGCACCAACCCTGACAGCAAGCTTGTCGAAATCGTGGAAATTCCTGACCACCCCCACTTCGTGGCCTCGCAGTTCCACCCGGAATACGCATCCACGGTGCTCAAGCCTCACCCCTTGTTTGTCTCGTTTGTTCGGGCAACCCTTGGCCAGATCGCTGATACAGCCACAAGCGCTGCCCAAGCATCAGCCCAGCGCTGAGAGCAACATCTCCACGTGTGGGATGCCATCCTCCAGGTATGGCTCCCCAACGAGCACAAACCCCAAGTCTGAGTAGAACTGCTCCAGGTAGCATTGTGCGGAAATTCGAATGGGCATGTCCGGCCATTCTGTTCGGCACGCGTCAATGCAACGCCTCATCAACTCCCGCCCCAACCCCTCGCCACGACGGTCGTGCCTTGTCACGACGCGGCCAATGCTCGGTTCCGCGTAACTCACTCCGGGCGCCACGACACGGGCATACGCCGCCGCCGGGTGCCCCTTGCCCAACGCCTTGTCCTCCAACCACACGTGCAAAGACCGCAAGTCCTTGCCATCCAAATCGCTGTATGGGCAGTCCTGCTCCAGGACAAAGACGTCCACACGAAGCCTCACCATGCCATGCCACTCATCCCGAGACAATGCCTCCCATCGGGCAACCTTCCATTCCATGGGGCCAATGTACGGCACGAAAAAAGGGGGCCGAAGCCCCCTTTTCATTCGTAAAGTGTTTCGCTTAGAAGCGCGCGCCCATGCCGATGGTGATGTTCATCACAGGATCGCCGGTCAAAGAATTCAAGTTCAACTGTGGCGTGATGTACAGCACGTCCTTGAAATCGATGTAACGTCCTGCATTCAAATCAAGACCGAGGTCGTTGATGGGATCGTTCAAATTGAGCCCCACGTAGTAATCGCCCATGAAGTATTGACCTCCAATGGACAAGTCCAAGGCGTCGAAGGCACCACCGAAGCCTGCTTGGGCGGTGACCACAATGTCATCCGCAACAGCGTAACCTACGGTAGCATCGAGACCGACACCATCATGTGAGAAGATTTGAAGGAGTTCAGTGGCATCACCAGAACCCAAATACCAAGACCCTTGAGGCTGAGAAGCGTCCTGGGCCATACCAGTTGCTGCCATGGCGACAGCGCAGATTGAAAGGAAAAACTTTTTCATAAAAATGAATTTTGAAGTTGGTGCAATGATGCGACCCTTTTCGTGTCTCCTGGACACACGCCTTCCATTCAATGTCAACACAAGCATGTTAGTTGACACCCTAAACTACTGATTTACTTGTACTTAAAGCAAACCCAGCGTTTCGATGGACTGGGGGGAACTCTCATGTTTTCCACGGCAGACCTCGAATACCTTTGTGACATGGCCGAGAAAAAGAACGTTCTGTCTGTCGAAGGCTTGACCAAATCCTACGGCGAGCGAATCCTTTTCGAAGACGTGACGTTCGGCGTGCAGGCCGGTGAACGGGTGGCGCTGATTGCGCGAAATGGATCAGGCAAATCCACCATGCTCAAGGCCATTTGCCAATTGGAGCCGGCAGACGCAGGGCGCATCGTGTTTGCTTCAGGCATCCGACATGGACACCTGAGGCAGGACCTTGACTTGGTCGAAGGAGCGACCATTTTGGACACCATTTACGTGGGAGACAGCCCCGCAGTTCAAGCCATGCGTGACTACGAGCGCGCCATGATGGATGGACACGACGAGGAATCCTTGCAACGGGCATACAACGCCATGGACGCCCATGGCGGATGGAACTTCGAAGCTCGCGCCAGGGAAATCCTCGGAAAGTTGAGCCTCCATGACCTTGACCGCCCCATTGCGAACCTCAGCGGGGGCGAAAAGCGAAGGGTGGCCTTGGCCCAGGTGCTCTTGGAGGAGCCCGACTTTTTGGTCCTCGACGAGCCCACCAACCACCTCGACCTCGACATGATCGCCTGGCTGGAACAGCGCTTGGCTTCCATGGGGACCACCCTGCTGATGGTTACGCACGATCGGTATTTCTTGGAAAACGTCTGTGACCGCATCCTGGAAATTGATGACAAGCAACTGTACGCCTACCAAGGCAACTTCAGCTACTTTCTTGAAAAGCGTGAGGAACGCAGGGCCAACATGCTTGCCGCGAAAGAACGCGCCCAGTCTCACATGAAGCGCGAGCTGGAATGGGTGCGCTCCACCCCTTCTGCACGAACCACCAAGAGCAAGAGTCGCTTGCAACGGTTCGAAGACATCAAGGCCGCCGCCACCAAGCGCCTTCGGGAGGACCCCAT